>JBJOPC010000255.1:0-31433 GCA_046050965.1 Verrucomicrobiota bacterium
CGCAACTTGATTGGCCGCACTATTGCCGTCTAGCGCAGCCGCCGTGGCTCCGACGGTCGGAGTGGCGAAATCGAGCGAAGCAAAAGCGTTGAACAGCGAGCCGTTGGTGCTGACGAGCTCACTGTCAATCATGTCGGCACTGGAGGCGATGCGATATGAAAAGGTCAGGGACTGCACAGTAGCATTGCCGCCGTTGCGCCACTGTTCACCTATGTATGAAACTCTGAAATCGGTTTGCGCCGCAGCGGTGTCGTTGCTCAAAACGACGCCGTAAAAAATGGTATTAGGAGTCCCGGAGCTGGCAGAGCCAATGGCGCGCTCCGTCGCGTTGGTAGCTCCATAACTGTAGAGCGAGCCGCTGTTCGCATCGCCGATGCCAGCGCGGAAATTAGTAATGGTGTTGCCGCCGGACTGTTTGCTAGCGAACCAGCCCAGCAGGTTCACGTTGTTCGTCCAAGGAATCAGTCCGGGCGCAGCACCGGTGATGTTGGCCAACGTATCAAAATTCTGGGAGTAGTTGCCGCTGCTCAACAACACTTGGGCGCGGCTTGTGCCGACGGAAATGACAGTAAAAATTGCCACAAGGACAATCACAACGAACCGGGACAACGTAGTTTTCATAGTTTTTGGGTTTGGTTGGAGAGGGGAAAAGCTTTTGATTTTATTGGTTGGCCTGACGATAAGGAGGGCTCCAAATCAGCACGCTGTTGGTGCTTTCGGTAGTGCCAGTTCCACTGGCAGCGATGGTGTTGCTTTTAAAATAGTTCGCATGACCGTCGAGAAAGACGATGTTTCCACCCTTGTTATGACGGGAGGCAGCACTGTTCCAACGGTTGGCCGGATTGACGGAGTTAAAGGTATTTCCGCCTTCCAAACTTTGGCTGAAAATGCAGTCGAATATGAAAACAGTCTGAGTCGGCTTGCCGACATTGACCAATTTAGGCATCGTCGGATAGGGATAGTTGGTGCTACTAGATCCGGTGCCCGACTGCTTCTTTAGATCAATGTTCATATCAAAGCTAAAAAACCCATCCCGTCCTGACCCGCTCAATGCGCTAAGGTCGCCAGGCGTCATGGTGGCGGAGGGGCAGCTCCAAATTTTTCCAACTCCGCCAGGATACGGAATCAACTCCTTATTGGCCGTCGCTGTAGCAACGGCATTGATTGTATAATTGGTTAATGGTTTGTCCGCCACCATACCAGGCAAAATATTAAACCAAGCATTTTGAGAATTAAAGGAATCACCAGAGCTGTATTGCCCGCTCGAATTCATCCCATCGCGTGGTATTTCATCGTCATTATCGCCCGCGTTCAAGTGCAACGCCAACCCCCACTGTTTCTGGTTTGACAGACAATTGATGGCCTTGGCTTTTTCTTTCGCCTTTGCCAACGCGGGTAAAAGCAGTCCGGCTAAAATGGCGATGATGGCGATGACGACCAGCAACTCAATCAGTGTGAACGCGCGTTTCAGGAAGAATTTACCAGCAGAACGTGAGACCTCTTTGTATGACTTCATAAGCTTCTCGGTTTGGTTTGAACGACCCCTTATCGTTCATCTACAACTTCAATATGGACGGCACTCTACTCCGCGAAATCGGCTTTGCAAGAAAAGTATTCGCGGCTTTTAGGTTACAAGCCCGCGCCAGTTTTTGACAAAATATTCACAGAGATTCTAATTGCCCTTGGCGATAAAATCGAAAGACTCTCCGGCATTGTAAGTTTCCCTAGCCCGGAGCGAACCACATTAAAACTATGATTAATTTTATCGAATACGCTGCCCTTGGTTTTGGCGCCGGCGTCATCATCGCCTCGTTCTTTGAATGGACGCTGCATCGCTTCCTGATGCACAAGCCGCTCGGCGGTTTCGACTACGCGTTCCAAGCCCACGCCGTCGTCCATCACCACACGTTCAAGGCCGACCACACTTACCATCTCATCAACGAAGCCGACAAAAAAACCATCCCGATGGCGTGGTGGAACGGCCCGGTGCTGATTGCCATGTGCATGATTCCCGGCACGGGGTTGGCGTTTCTCGTCGGCAGTTGGCAATTCGCTATCGGCGCGTTGTGCGCGTTCATCGCCTACTACTCGGCCTACGAATATATCCACTGGTGTATGCATTTGCCCAAAGCGCGCCGCGTGGAAAAATCCTGGGTGTTCTATCGTCTCAACGGCCATCACCTGCTGCATCACCGGTATATGCACAAAAATTTCAACGTCGTGCTGCCGCTCGCGGATTCTTGTCTCGGCACGCTGATGCTGCGCTCGAATATTAAATTTCCACAGGCCAAAGGCGCGGCGGTTCCCGACGTGCAGCCGCGCGAAAAATTTCAGTCAGCAGCGGCGTAATTGTCCGTGTAGCGCAGACTGGCAACCTGCGCTGGGCGGCCGAATTCACCGCACCACCGCTACGCCCCACGGGCCGCCCGGCGATTTCACACGCGCGATTTCTTTGCCCGCTTCAAGATCCACCACCGACACGTCATCGGACGGACCGTTGGCGGCGAACAGGAATTTCCCGTCCGGCGAAATGGCGATGCCCCATGGCCGTGTGCCGACTTTGACCGTTGCCTGCAACGCCAGCGTCGCCGCGTCCAGCACGCAGACCGTGCCGCCGCGACCGTTGCTGACGCAGATTTTTTTGCCGTCGGGCGTGAGTTGCACACACATCGGCATGGAACCTTTCGGCAGCGCGACGGTTTGCAACAGCGTGTGTTTGCCCGCGTCCACCACGTTCAGTTCGCCCGCCGTTTCCGACGAAACAAATGCCCGCGAACTGTCCGGCGAAAATGCCGCGCTGCGCGGACGCGGCTTCACCGTGAATTTGCCCGCGACGGCGAATGTCTTCGCATCCACCGCCAACACCTCGCCCGCCGCCTCGCAAGTGACGTAGAAAAATTTCCCGTCCGGACTCGTCGCCACGCCCTCCGGCTCCGTGCCGACTCGCACGCTCTGCACGACTTTGCTGCTGGCGATGTCCAACACGCTCGCGCCGCCCACGTCCTCGTTGGCGATGTAAAGTTGCGCGCCGTCTTTGCTCACGGAAAATTGCTCTGGGTCGGAACCGGCGGGCAACTTCCGCAAAAACTTTTTCGTCGCCACGTCCACCACGGCGATGCCGTCGGCGGTTTTGTCGGATTCAAAATTATCATCGTCCGCCGGAGATTTTTCGTGAACGGGTTGGCCGCTCGCGTCGAGCTTCGGCGGGCCGGCGATGGGCGTGCCGCTCACGGCGACGTAAATCGTTTTGCCATCCGGGCTGGCGTGGACGCCGCGCGGACGCTTACCCACGGGAATCGTGGCGGTGATTTGGAAATTTGCGCTTGTGATGACCGTGAGCGTGCCGAGCTTTTCGTTGGAGACAAAAATCTGGTAGCCATTGTTTGTCCCGCCACGCGCGGTGCGGACGGTGAAAAATAAAATCGCCGCGAGCGCGAACGAACGAAGGAAAATTTTCATGCGCGCGTAGTCTTGACCCAACCGCCGCGCGCTGTCAGCAGGAAATTAGTTTGGAGTTCCGCCTTGAGACGGCCTGCGCGCCGAACCGCCTGAAGGCGGAACTCCGAACGCAGCTTCACGGCAGCGGCGGGCGCGCGGCGTTGACTCGTTGTCCATGGCTGCCGCCGCGCGGGTCAGACGCTCTTGGGTTTCACGAGGAGCAGGACAATGCCGCCGACGAGCGCGAGCGCACCGGCTGCGGGCGGAATGAAATGATTGTCGGTCGTTTCAATGTGCAGACCGAGAAACTCGACGGGTTTGCCCGGCGTGGTGAAGCTCAAGCCGGAGTAAGCAAGCACGACGACACCCAAGGTGATTAAGGCGACGGCGATGATGGTTTTAGTGTTCATATAATTTTAGTCAGGGTTTGGTCACAGAGGTTTTTTGCCGGAGATGATTCGCAACAGAACGACGACGACGGCGATGACGAGGAGAATGTGGACGAAGCCGCCCATCGTGGCGCCGGTCACCAGACCAAGCAGCCAAAGAACGAGCAGCACCATGGCGATTGTGTAGAGCATAAATTTTTTGGATTTGATGGCTGGTGGACGCGCAGGCGCGCCCGCCAGCTATCGGTGGATGGTTTATTGGGCGGCGAGGGGCGCGGTGATGGTCATGTTGTTGACCACGCTGACCACGCCGTTGATGTCGGTGGCGAGTTTGGTGACGAGGCTTTTCTCGGCATCGTTCTTGGCCACGCCGGAGAGCGTGACGATGCCATCAGTGGTGGAAACTTTGGTGTGCAGTGCGCTGGTCGAGCGATGGGTGAGCAACGAGGATTTGATCTGCGCGGTGATGGAGGCGTCGTCAATTTTTTCGCCCAGCGTTTCTTTGGCGATAGCTGGAGTCTTGGCGATGGTCATGTCGTTCTTGACGGATTTGACGTGGTCAATGTCGTTGGCGTATTCGCCCGTGAGTTCTTTTTCCGCCAGGTTTTTCGCTTCGCCTTGCAGGGTGACGACGCCGTCTTTCACATAGACCGTCGTGCCGCTGGCGCTGACGTTGCGGTGGAACAAAAGGGTGGATTTCACTTTCATGCTAATCCACGCGTCGGAATGTTCCGCCGGTTGTTCGCCGGCAATTTTGAGTTGGTTGTCCACGCTTTTTACGCCGGGCAAATTCTCGACGGTATTTTCGGCGAGGGATTTGTGGGACCAGTCGGCGACCGTGCCGGTGAGGGTGACCGCACCGTTTTTGGATTCGGTCTTGATGGCATCGTCTTTGAGGTAGGTTTTGAAGACGTGGGATTTGGCGGCGGCGGCTTCGATGCGGTCGTCCGTATCGGAGGCGCGCAGGGAACTGGTGGTGAGGCACAATGCGCTCGTGACGGCGAGGAGCGCGAGTGAGCGGGTGGTTTGGATTTTCATTTGGGTTTTAATCGGTTTGGTTGCGGGATGGTTTTTTATCACTGCCGACAGCGTGGCGAAGTTAGTCGCGCGGGGCTATGGGGTGTAACCCTACTGGGTAGCAGGTAGGGTTACACCCCATAGCCGTCTGATTGAGATTGCGCGACGTTTCTCTGGCAAGTGCGGCGCGAGATAAGCGGAGATAAAGCTTTCTGCGCCGCACCGCCGCCCGCAGCCTGTCAATATGAAGCAAAGACCAATCGCCTATGAGTTGCCCCTGCGCCCACCGCCGCGCCCGCGCGCCGCGCAGCAGGCCAAGGCGCACTTGCGCCGCATGGAGGAAACGCTCGGCGAACGCACGGAAGAACTCGCGACCACCAATCGTCAATTGCAACGCGGCATCGTTCGCCGCCAAGTCGCGCAGAGTGCCGCCAAGCAAAGCGCGCGGCATTACAAGAAATGTCTGGAGGAATCGCTCAAGTTGCAACGGCGTTTGCGGCAACTGACGCATCGCGTGTTGACGGCGCAGGAGGACGAGCGCAAGAGCATCAGCTTGGAACTGCACGATGAAATCGCGCAAACGCTTCTGGGCATCAATGTCCGGCTGCTTTCCTTGAAGCAGGAAGCGCGGCTCAATCATAAAGGTTTCAAAAGAGAAATCGCCAGCACCCAGCGGCTGGTGGTGAAGTCCGTGAAATCCGTGCGGCGGGTCGCGCGGGCATTGGGCAACGCATGAAGCCCGACCTCCTAAATTTGGCGCGCCGGTATCAGACCGCGTTGCGCAAACATCTCCAGCAGGGTCAGGCCGCAAGTCTGGATTCGGCGCGCGGACTCGGCAGCGAGGCGCTGGCGGCGGGTTTGCAAACTTTGGATTTAGCCCAACTCCACGAGCAAACCCTGGTAAGTGAATTGTTGCCGGGCTATCCCGCGCGCCAGCGCCTGGCACTCATCAAACAGGCGGGAAAGTTTTTTGCGGTGGCGATTTTGCCGATTGAAAAGCTGCACCGCAGCGCGCAGGAAGCGACCGCGCATCTGGAAAAAATTGTCGAGTCGCTGAGCCGCCGCACGGTGGAACTCGCCGCGTCGAATCTGGAATTGAACGTGGAGATTGCCCAGCGCAAGGCGGTGGAAGCCGCACTCAAAAAAAGCAAACGGCACTACAGCGAGTTGCTCGCGCAGTCGGATCTGATGCAGGAACAGTTGCGGCAGTTGTCTCGCCAGATTCTTTCGGCGCAGGAGGACGAGCGCAAAAAAATCAGCCGCGAGTTGCACGATGTTATCGCCCAGACGTTGACGGGCATCAACATCCGGTTGGCCGCACTGAAAAAAGAGGCCGGACTTAACACCAGCGGACTTGAACGCAGCATCGCCCGCACGCAGAAGCTCGTGGAAAAATCCGTGGACATCGTGCATCGGTTCGCGCGCGAATTGCGCCCGGCGGTGCTGGATGATCTCGGCCTGATTCCCGCGCTCCATTCGTTTGTGAAACTTTTTTCCCAGCGGACGCACCTGCACGTGAATCTGAAAGTTTTCGCCGGCGTGGAAGCCTTGGACAGCAACCAACGCACGATGCTCTATCGCGTCGCGCAGGAAGCGCTCAACAACGTCGCCCGCCACGCGCACGCCAGCCGCGTAGAAGTGAACATCCAGAAGCTGGCGGACGGCATCAGCATGAAAATCCACGACAACGGCAAATCCTTCAACCTGGAAGCCGTCATGAAAGCCAAGGGCAGAAAACGGCTCGGCCTGCTCGGCATGAGGGAACGCTTGGAAATGATTGGCGGAGCTTTTGGCGTCGAGTCCGCCCCCGGCCAAGGCACGACCATCATCGCCCAAATTCCATTCGGCAAAATGGCGCGCCTCAAAGTTTAATTTTTATGAAACGAATCACTGTTCTGCTCGCGGAAGACCACACCATTGTGCGCGAAGGCTTTCGCAAGATGCTCGAACTCGAAGGCGATTTTGAAATCGTCGGCGAAGCGCAGGACGGCCGCGCCGCCCTCGCGCTCGTCAAAAAATTTCATCCCGAAGTCGTGTTGATGGACATCGCCATGCCGTTGCTCAACGGTCTGGAAGCCACCCGCCAAGTGCTCAAAGCCGTGCCCGCCACCAAAATAATCATTCTCTCCGCGCACAGCGACGATGCGTATGTCACCACTGCCACCGCATCCGGCGCGCGCGGTTTTTTGCTCAAGCAAACTTCTGCGCACGACGTGTGTAGAGCCATTCGGGAAGTGCAGAGCGGGAAAACTTTTTTCAGCCCGTCCATTACCCGGCGGCAAGAGCGAATTCATCCCGCCGCCCTTGACCGCGTCGGTTTGCTCAAAAAGAAAATCGCTGCCCTCACTTCACGCGAGATGGAAGTCCTGCAACTCATCGCCGAAGGCAAGGCCAACAAGGAAACCGCGTCCGAACTCGGCATCGGCCTCAAGACCGTGGAGAAACACCGCGAGCATCTCATGGCGAAGCTGGACATCCATGATACCGCCGGCCTGACGCGCTACGCCATCAGCGCTGGCATCATCGAGAGCAGCGTGCAGTTGACGATTGTTTAGCGTTTTTTTATGACTCAAAACAACCTCGCCTTTTGGATGACCTTGCTGGGGACAGTTTGCTGGGGCGGCTGTTTCTGGTGGATGCACCGGATTTCCACCAAGCAAAATTTTCTGCTCGACCAACTGCGTGCCCAGGGCAAACGCATCGAAAAACTTTCCAAGCTCGAACACGATCTCATCAAAGAAGTGCATCCCCAAGTCGCCGAGATCAAAGAGGGCTTGGACGAAATGATTGCCGTGGTGAAAGAAAATTCCGAGAGCAATCCGCCCGCGCGCGGGAAATAAACGGCGGCAAAATTTCCGGTAGGGTTACACCCCATAGTCGCACCCAAGCTTCCGGCGCATAGTGCGACTGTGAATCGGCGGCCAACCTGCTGGCTCTCGCGAATTGTGCAGCTATGAAACAAAACCCCGCGCCTAGCCTTGCGCCACAACTTTTTCCCATCCGTTTTCCAAGTTGTCGTCCGCCAGCGCGGCGCGAAGACCGAGGGGTGCGCCAAGTCAAAACGTCACGCAGCTCTCAGACCTTTTCGCATTGAAAGAGTTCCGCGTGATAAAATCCAATTCATGGCGACGGCTTCAAGTTTTGGTGCTGACGAGCTTGTCGTTGTGCTTCAGCGCATTCGTCGGCGCACAAAATTCTGTCGTTGAAACCGTCGTTCTCCCTCGGTCCATCCCTGATCCCCTCGAGCCGTTCAATCGCGCGATGTGGGGTTTCAACAAGGCGTTCATGACCGGCGTCGTGCGCCCGACGAGTCGGGTGTATCGGTTCGTCGTCATGAAACCGATTCGCACGGGCATCGGTAATTTCGGCAAGAACCTTACTTACCCCGGACGCCTCATCAACAATCTGCTGCAAGGCAAATGGACAGGTGCGCGGGACGAAACTTATCGCTTCGCTTGCAACA
Source organism: Verrucomicrobiota bacterium (assembly GCA_046050965.1). GTDB lineage: Bacteria > Verrucomicrobiota > Verrucomicrobiia > Limisphaerales > JAFMIX01 > JAFMIX01. The sequence continues at coordinate 8,308 of JBJOPC010000255.1, forward strand.
CCACCGTGGGCGTGGCGGGATTCTGGGACGTAGGCGCACACTGGAAAATTCCAAAATCGGATGCGGATTTCGGCCAGACATTTGGTCAATGGGGCTGGCAGCCACAGTGTTTTATCATGCTGCCGCTTCTCGGCCCGAGCAACGAACGCGACACGCTCGGCTTTGCCGCCGACACCGCCGCCAACCCGTTGCTCTACATTGCGCCCTACGAACTCGACGTGAATAATCCGCTGACGTATCTCGGCCCCTACACTTATTTTACCTACGCGGTCATGTATAACGATTTGTCCGACACGGTGGGTGAATACGTCCGCTTCAGTCAGGCGGAAGCGGATCCGTATTCCGAAATCCAATACGCGTGGACGTTCGCGCGCGCCAATCGCGTCGCTGATTTTCAGATGAAAGGCAAACCCGACGAAGCTTCGCTCGAAACGCTCGAATCCGTTTTCTTCACGTTCAAAGACCCGGAGTTTCCCAGTCACAGCACGACGCGGTCAGTCGCTATTCCGGCGACGGGCAAAAAATTAAAGTTCACGTTCTGGCTGCAACCCACCAACGCGCCGGTGGTTTACATCGTTCCCGGTTTGGGCGGCCATCGCCTGTCGCAACCGTCCATCGCGCTTGCGGAGTTGGTGTTCAAAAACGGTTTCTCCGCCGTGGTCGTCAGCAGCCCGTTCAACGCTGAATTCATGGAACACGCTTCGACCGCCGCGCTGCCCGCGTATCTGCCGACGGACGGTCACGATGTCCACGTCGCGCTCACCGCGATTGACCACCGCTTGCGCCAGTTGTATCCGGGACGGCTCGGCGACCCGGCGTTGATGGGTTATTCTATGGGCGCGCTTGAATCGTTATTCATCGCGTCCACGGCGGCGACGAATGCGCTGCTCCAGTTTGACCGCGTCGTGGCCATCAACACTCCCGTGCGCATGGCGCAAGGCATTACCAAGCTGGATGAATTTTATCGCGCGCCACTCGACTGGCCGGTCACCAACCGCACCGACAATATCGAAAATACTTTTCTGAAAGTCGCCGCCTTGAGCCAAAGCACACTTACGCCGCAAACCTCGCTGCCCTTCGATGCCATCGAATCCAAATTTCTCATCGGCCTCACGTTCCGGCTCGCGCTACGCGATATTATTTTCAGCAGCCAGCGGCGGAATAATCAAAGCGTTCTGCGTCAGCCGCTCCATAATTTTCGCCGCGACCCCGCGTATCAGGAAATCCTGCAATATTCCTACGCCGATTATTTTGAGAAATTCGCCGTGCCGTATTACGCGGCCAAAGGTCTCGCTGCACCCACGGCGGCCGCGTTGGAAAAAGCTGGCGACCTGCGAACCTACGCCACCGACCTGCGCACCAATCCCAACCTCCGCGTCATCGTGAATGAAAACGATTTTCTCCTGACCGACAATGATCTGGCGTGGCTGCGCGCCACGTTCCCGCCGGAGCAACTGACTGTGTTTGCGAAAGGCGGACACCTGGGAAATCTGTTCAATCCCACCGTGCAGAAAACCATTTTGGAAGCGTTGACGAACCTGAATCCCCGCCCGCCAAAATAAGCTTCAAATAGTTTGCCGTGAAAATAAAAACGCCCGCTATTCCGCTCGCCGCCAAAATCGTCGTCACCATTTTCCTCGCCGTGCTCGTGCCGGTTTATTGGCACGCGTATGGGCCGACTAATTTTTTATGGTTCTGCGATGCCGCGCTCATTCTCACCGTGGTCGGAATGTGGCGGGAAAGTTCGCGGCTCATCAGCATGTGTGCCGTGGGCATTCTGCTACCACAAACTCTCTGGCTCGTGGACTTCGGCAGCCAACTGCTGGGCTTTCATCTGCTGGGACTGACGAGTTATATGTTCGATGAAAAATTGCCGCTGTTCACACGCGGGCTGTCGCTGTTCCACGGCTGGCTGCCGTTGCTGCTCGTGTGGTTGTTGCGGCGTGTAGGTTACGACCGGCGGGCTTTGTGGTCGTGGACGACGCTGGCGGCGAGTTTGATGTTCGTTTGTTATTTTTTTACGCCGCCAGCGGGCGCGCATCCGGCTAATCCCAACGCACCCATCAACCTCAATTATCTTTACGGCTTCAATGATCAACAGCCGCAAACGTGGGTGAATCAAAATCTCTACGTCGTCCTGTGGTTGGGGGTGCTGTGGCTCGTGGCGTTTCTGCCCACGCACTGGGCGTTGCGGAAAATCTTCGCCGCACTACGTAGCCGGTAATGCCGCTCACGGCAATGGCGTGCGCGCGTCTTTGACGTATTGCACATGGCCGTCGAGGTAGACGCGGTTGCGGCCACCGGCGTGGATGGTGCGGCCTTTCAACTCGACCGGAACCGTCCCGATGGTCTGCGGAAAATACGGATCCACGCACAATTCCACGTCGCTCGCGCCGTTGATGATGCCGAGCGTGGGGTCGTTGGCCGCGCGCAAATCGGCGACCGCTTGGTCTTCGGACTTCGTCCAAAAATCCGTGAGCATCGTGGCGTCGGTCAAATCGTTCGTGCGATCAAAACGCCAGAGCCAGTAGCGGCAGGCGGGCGCGTTGCTCGCGGCGGAAAAAATCTGCGCGACTTGATCAACTTTCCCGAGCGAGGAATTCAGCGCGGACGGACACGACCACAAATTTTCTGCTGCGCCGGAATTGCTCAAAACAATCGCCGCCCAGCCGCCGCGCGGATCGGACGCCGGCCACGTCGTCCACGGATGATAACCGCCGGGCAAACTGCCTTTCAAATCGCGGCGATCAGGAAATTTGCCGTCGTTGTCGCCGAGCAGCAGCGCGAAGCTGACGCCGATTTGTTTGAGGTTCGAGAGGCAGGCGATGCGTTGGGCTTTTTGTTTGGCCGTGCTCAACGCGGGCAGCAGCAAGCCCGCGAGAATCGCGATGATGGCGATGACGACGAGCAGTTCAATCAAAGTGAAAGCTGAAAGCTGAAAGTTGAAAGTTGAAAGTCGGCGCGCGCGATTTTTCGACTTTCGACTTTCGACTTTCGACTTTTTCCTGCGCGTCTTCATTGTTGGAGCGCGCGGTAGAAGCGGTGTTGAAAGTTATTCGCGTTCGGGTCGGTGAGCAGGAAGTTATTGGTCGTCGCGAGGTTGGTGGTGAGCGGGAGCCAGTTCACCAGATTCGTGGAGCCTTGCAGGACGTAGGTCTGGCCGGGCAGGCCGTAGAAGCCGAGTTGGAAATTTCCGTTCGTCAGGAAGCTGCCGCTCGTGAAATGAATCGCGGGCGTGATGCTGAAGAGCGCGCTGCTCGCCACGCTCGTGGCGTATCCGGGCGCGGCGGCGTTGGCGGTGAGTGTAAGGTTGGTCGTGAGATACAGCGGCGCGAGGTAGTGCGCGGAATTCGTCGTGGGCGTGGAGCCGTCGAGCGTGTAGTAGAACGCCGCGTTGGTGTCCGGCGACGTGAGCGCGACGGTGGCGGACGGCGTGAACGTGCCGCCGTTTGGCGTGAGGGTCGGCGGCGTGAGCGCGGGTGTGCCGGCGAGGCTGTTGATCCAATCGCCGATGACTTGCGCGGCGTTGGTGTCCACGAGCGCGCGGGCGAGCGGCGGCATTTTCACCAAATTGTCCGTGCTCAAAATGCGGCGGTGCAAAATGGAGCGCCAAATATCTTTCGGCTGCACGATGCGGGCGTTGTCAATGCCGAGCGAGAACGCGGCGAATGTGCCGACGATATTTTGGTTCGTGAGCGCGGTGTCGTAGCGCGCGTCGAAGGTGATGCCGAGGCCACCGGCGCGATGGCACTGCGCGCAGTTGGCGTCGAGGTAGGAACGCGCACGTTGCTCGAGCGACGCCGTGCCGTCGGTGAGCGCGGACATTTTCGCGTGGCCGGAAATGCTAGCTTCGTTCAGCGCAGGGTAGAGCAAGCCGAGGCGATTGAGCGCGCGGAGTTGGTTGTCGGCATTACCCGTCGCGGGATACGTCACGTTGCCGTTGAGTTGCCGCGTGTTGACGCCGAGGACGTAACCGGCTTGCGGCGTGTGGCAGGTGAGGCAATCCGCTGGGCTGGGATAATACCAACTCTGCGTGCGAACGCCGCTGGCGTTCGTGATCAAAACGTCTTCGTTCAAACTCGTCGCGAGCAAGTCGGCGTCGGAATTATCTGCGCGCCATTTGTAGGTGACGCCGTAAATGCCGCCGTTCACATCGCGCACGAGCAGGCGTGTTTCAAGGCGGCGCAACGGGACGTTGGTGTTCGTCTCGTCCACGACGAGATCAAAGTTTTTCACGAACACCGTGCCAGCGGGGAACGTCCAGTAATTGCTCGCAGTGAAACCAATTTGCTGGTCGCGCGTAATGCTGCCGCCGCTGCTCGGCACGGCCATGAACCGCGACTTCACCGCCGCGTCGGACCAGAGCGCGGTGTTGGGAGCGTAGGGTAGGAATGCGCTGGCGGGCGTGCGCGCGGGCGTATTCGCGAACGCGCCGCTGGCGGACAACACTTGCGGCATCGCGCCGCCCACGGTGGATGGCATATTTTGGAACGTGGTGAAAATGCCGTTCGTCGCGAGGCCGTAGGGTTGGCCGGTTCCACTCGCAATTGTGATGTTCACCGGCGCGGACGTGCGGCTCAAACCGCTGCCGTCCGTGGCGACGGCGGTGAGCGCGTAGCCGCCCGCACCGAGGCCGGTGGCGGTGAGAAAATACGACGGCGCATAAACGCTGTTGCTCAACGTGCCGAGCAAAATTCCGTTCGCGAAGAAGCTGACTTGGCGCACGGCGTTGTTTGGCGTGTCGGCGTCCGCGCTGAACGACACACTCGCGCTCGCGGTGTAAGCCGCGCCGTCAGCGGGCGCAGTGAGCGCGACGCTCGGAGGCGGATTCGTGAATGGATAAAGTTGCGTCTGCGGAATCGTGGCGAGCGCGGTGGAGTTGCCGCTCCACAGCAGTTGCGCGATGGCGTTGCTGGTGTTCTGGAAATATTCCAAGCGCACGTTGTAAAATTGCTGCGCGTTCAAACTGATGACCGCCGTGTTCGTCGCGCTGTTCGTGCGCGTCGTCCAATCGCTGATGAGCAACTGGTCGTTGACCCACAGCCGCACGCCGTCGTTGGCAATGGTCGTGAGCGTGTAGCTCTCGGTGAACTGCGGTTGCAGACAACCCGTCCAGCGCACGGCGAAATTTGTCTGGCCGATGGACGCGGCGGGCGCGGTGGAACTCCAGTTGAAATTCACGATGGCGTCCGTGCGCACGAGCGTGGCGGCGGCGGCGAAATTCACGTTGGAGAAAACCGATGCGCTCGTGTTCGTCCAGTATTGACCAAGCAAGCCAACGCCGTTGCCGACGGCGGCGGTGTTGATGAACGACGCGCTCGCGACGCCGCTGTTGACCGCGCCGGATTTCACCGCCATCGCTTGTAAGTTCAGCGTGGTCGTGACTGCGAACGGCGCGGAGTAGAGCAGCGAGCTGGTCGTGGGCGCAGTGCCGTCGAGCGTGTAGTAAATCTGCGCTCCGGGCGTGGCGTCGGCGAGCGTGACGGTGACAGAGTTGACGTAGGACGTGCCGGGCGGCGTGATGGTGGGCGTGGCGAGGAACGAGTTGTAGCCGTAAATGTTCAACGCGTATTGCGCGCCGACGAAAACTTTTCCGTTCGCAACCGTGGGCGTGATCATCTTGATGCCGCCGCCCGGATTGTCGCGTGCGAGCACTTGGCTGCTGGAATAAAGCGTGGCGAGGTTCGTGGCGTTGTAAGCGTAGAGCACCGCCGTCGCGCCGCCGCCCACGCCGTTGACGACCCACACAATGCCGTTGTTCGTGCCGTTGGCGGACACGACCGGCCCACCGTTGTAAGTGCCGAACGACGCGCCCGCGGTAGCGAACGCAGTGGAATTAATCGTGGCGTTGGAAATCGAGAAACCTTTCATCGCCGCGCTGGCGGGTTGGTAGAACAAACGGTTGTTCCAATACGCGGGCGAACTCCAGATGGTCGCGGTCGCGCCGATGACGGACTGCACAATCTGATTGTTGTTCGCGGCGTTGTAGCCGCCCAAGTTGTCACGGTTCAGCAGATAAACCGTCCCGCTCTTGCCACCTGCGGCGAGTAAGTGTGGCGTGATTCCGTTGCCGACGGAATCCGGCAGCAGCACCGGGCCGACGGAGCCAAGGTCGGTGTCCGCGTTCGCAAGCGCGAGCTGGTTGTAGGGCGTGAAATAATCGTTCACCGCGAGTCCGTTCGTGGTGGAAAGTTTCATCACGGTGTCCGAATAATCGCCGCCGTTCGTGTTCGCGCTGAAGCTGCCGTTGCCGGTGATGAAAAATAAATTCGTGTTGTCGTCCGCCACGAGGCCGTGACCGCCTTGCCAGATGCCGCCCTCCGCCGCGTGGGTTCCGAACACGCCGGTGCTGGCGTTTGGTGTGGTGTTGAAGACGGAGAGCCGCGCGAGATTCGTCGCGCTGTAAGCGAACACCCAGCCGTGATACGGATCGGTGTCGGCGTAGCCCGCGTAGGCGACGTAGAGCACGTTGCCGACGAGCGTGAGCGCGGCGCGTTCGTTCTCGCGCTTGGGATCGAACGTCATCACGCCGCTCACACTGTCCACGCCGTTGCCGGGAATCGAGCCGGTCACGACGACGGGACTGTAGGCGCGCTCCGTGCCGTTCGTGATGTTGAGCGCGTGGAGGCGGTGAACGTAGTTCGTCGTGCTCGCCGTGGTTTCGCGCGTGAAGACGTTGACGTAAAGCGTGCCGGTCGCGGGGTCAATCACCGGCGTTCCCGTCACGCCCACTTCGGGAACGATGTCGGGAAAACAGTTGCCGCAATAGCGCGCGCCGAACTCGCCGTTCGCGCTCAACGCAGAAATTCCCAAGTTAGTTTTCCACAGCAACCCGCCGTTCGTGCCGAGATTGCTGTCGGCGTCGAAGGCGTAAACCGTGTCGTGTTCGCTTGCAACATAGACGACGTTGCGCACGCCTTGGCCGGGAATATCCACGCCCGCAACGTAGAGCGGCTCGGTGTAAATGTAACCGTCGGTGACGTATTTGATGATGCGCCCGAAGTTGTTGGAGTTGACCTGCGACGGCGTGAGCAAGACCTCGTTCGTGTTCGCGCCGGTGCGGGCGTTGTCGTAGTGGTAGGTGAACATGGAGACGACCGGCGCAGTGGGCAGCGTGGTGAAGGTGAGCGGCGTCTGCGCCCAGAACGTGCCGTCGTTGTTCACGGCGGCGGCGGTGAAATAGTAAGTCGTGTTCGTCACGAGTCCTTGCGCGGTGACGGAAAAGCTGCCGCTCTGCGCGCCGAGATAAATATTGTTCGCCCACGCGCCCGCGTTCGTGCCGCCGTTGGTCGTGCCGTAGAACAGCGTGACGTTCGGCGTGGAATTGCCGATGGATAAAACTTGGCCGTTCAAAATCGCCGACGCGCCTTGCACGTTGGCGGCGGGCAAATTCGTGATGATGGTCGGGTTCACCGTGAGCGTGGTGAACGACCGCGCCGGCGCAGCCCAGACTGCGCCCGCCGAGTTCGAGGCGAACGCGGCGAAATAATAAGTCGTGTTCGCCGTGAGGTTCGAGACCGTGGCCGCGAACGCGCCGCCTTGCGAACCGAGCGCGACATTGGTTCCCCATGCACCGGCGTTCGTGCCGCCGTTGCTCGTGCCGTAATAAATTTTCACGGACGGAAATTGTCCGCCGGTCGCGGTGACTTGGCCGTTGAGCGTGGCGGAAGTTCCCACGACGCCAGACGCGGCGAGGTTCGTGACGGCGGGCGGAGTCGTCGCGCCGCTTGTGTAGTGCAGCACCACAGAGTTGCCGACGGTGACGATGGTGAACGACGCGGAGTTCGTGGGCGTCGTGCCAGTCCAAACGGGCGTGGCGGCAAAACTTCCGGCGATGCTCGCACTGCCGCCGGTGAGGGTGAACAATGTGTAGTCGGTCGCCTGATCGAGTGTCGCGCCGCACTTGATGCCGATGTTTGCGCTGCCGCAGGTCAACACGCTGCTCGCGCCGGTCAAAATAATTTTGTCGTTCGCGCCGCTCGCGGAACTGCTCAAGTCGAACCACGCCGCCGCGCTGGCCGCGAAAGTGAGATTACCGGTGAACGTGTTCGTGCCGACGCCGCCGTCCGTGCCAGCAAAAATTTTTGAGCCAGCACTGGTCGCAACCGCGCCGACGTTCGTGCCGCTGCCGAGCAAGCTTTGATTCGCGGCGAGGGCGAACGTGACGCCGGAAACGTCGAGCGTTGCGCCGCTGTTCACGATGAGTTTGCTGCTGGCGAGCGAGCCGCTCGCGCCGAGGGCGAGCGTGCCGTTGCTCACGATGGTGTCGCCGGTGAACGTGTTCGCGCCGGACAGCGTGAGCGCGCCGCCGCCAGTTTTCACGAAGCCGCCGCTAGTGTTCGCCGCGAGCGCGGGCGTGGCCGCGACGGCGTTGCTGCCACCGCCGCCGAGGAACGCGACGGTCAGCACATCGCCGCTGCCGTAGCCACTGCCCGCGCTGGTCACGAGCAAGTTAGTGATGACGCCGCTCGGGAAATCAATTTGCGCGGTCGCTGTTGCGCCGATGCCCGTGCCGCCGGAAATCGCCACGATGGGCGGCGCGATGAAGCCCGCGCCGCCGTTCGCCAGCGCGATGCTGCTGACGCCGTAGCCCGTGGGCGCGGCGAGCGGTTGGCTCGCGGTGATGGCGAAGCCGCCGTCGTCAATCGTCGCGCCGCCGGGATACACGAACACGCCGTCGAAATTTCCGGCGGGCATGAACGCGGCGTTCGCAATCGTGGCTTTCAAAATGCCGCCGTTGAAATTCAGCACGGCGGTCGGGTTCGCGCTCGCGGGCGCGACGCCGCCGACGGCGAGTGTGCCGCCGCTCGCGAGGTTCACGCAGCCGAGCGTGCCGACGGTGTTGATGTAGGCGAGGTCGAGGACGTAGGTCGTGCTCGCGGGACAGTTAATCAAACCGCCGTTGAAAATATTCACAACGGCCAGCGCGCCCGCCGTGGTGCCGGAACTCAACGCAAATTTATTACCGCCGACGGTTCCGGCGACTTGGATATTTCCGCTGCCGGAAACATTCAGCACGCCGCAGCCGAGATTGTTGCCGCGCGCAACGGTGATCCAACCCGCGTCGTAAAACGTGCCGCCGGTGATGTCCATCACGCCGAGCGTATTTGCGCTGCCGTTGCCGCCGCCAACGCCGATTTCGTTCGCGGTGAGCGTGCCGCCGGACATTTGGTAGTAGCCGTAAGCGCCGTTCACATCGCCGATGCGAAGGTCCGCCCAGTTCGCCGCCTGCGCGACGGTGAACGTGCCGCCGCTCTGAAAAATCGCGCCCGCTGCCGTGGCGTTGCCGCCGAGGCCGACGTTGTAACTTGTCACGTTCGCGCCGGGCAAAATATTTACGATGGCGGGAACGCCCGCCACGTTGCCGACTTCGAGTCCCGCCGCCGCGCCGCCGCCGCCCGTGCCGGATAACGAGAACGCGCCCGCGCTCGCGATGGTCGCGCCGGTGTAAGAATTATTTCCCGCGAGCAGTAACGTGCCGTTGCCCGCTTTGGTCAAACCCGCTGTGCCTGCGAGCGGGGCGTTGATGATGGCGGCGTTGTTGGCAACGGTCAGCGTGGGCGAACCGGCGGTGACGGCGAGCGTGAGCGCGTTGCCGCCGGTGGAATTCAAAATCCAATTCTGCAAACCGGACGTGTCGCCAAAACTCAAACTGCCGACAGTGCGCGCGGCTTCGAGCGTGACGGTGCGGTCAGCGGAAATATCCAGTGTGCTGAAATCGGCATTGGAGCCAACGCCGTTGGGAACGGAGCCGAGCGCCCAGTTGGTGGCGTCGCCCCAGTTCGCACTCGCATCATTCGTCCAGCGGCCAATCAGCGAGACGACGACGGTGAGGCTGCCGTTTTGCGAAATGGAATTGCTCCAGCCAAGGCCGCCGCCGAGCGCGGGCAAATTCAGCGTGACGAAATTGCCGGAGTAATTGGCCGCGCTGAAAAGTTGGAAAGTATCGCCCGCTTGCAGCGTGGGGCCGACGTTGTTCACGGTCAACGTGCCGCCTTGTGCGAGCGTCGTGAGGCCGACGAGGCGCGAGGCGGTTTGCGCGTTGGTGCGATTCACGAGCATGGTCAGCGTGCCGCCTGCGAGCGTGACGGTGTTGCTCACGGTGAGCGTGCCGGGCGCGGTTCCGTTGTTAGGCTGGAGTGTGCCGGAGGTGTTGGTGACGGGCGCGAGGAAAACTCCGCTGCCGCCGAGTGTGCCCGCGAGGATATTCACGGGGCTGGCGGTCAACACGCCGTTCACGAGCAGTGTGCCGCCGTTGACGGTCGTAACGCCCGAGTGCGTGTTGGTCGCCGTGAGCGTGACTGTGCCGAAGCCACCGGTGGTTGCGAAGCCGCCCGTGCCGCTGATGACGGAATTCACGGTGAGCGAGTTGTTCACTTCGCCGCCCGCAATACCCGCGCGCAGAATCGCCGTGCCGTTCAATTGGATTGCGCCCGCGAGCGAGCCTATTGTGCCGCCGTTCGGTTGCGTGAGTTCGACGATGCCCGCGTTGCTGACGATGAGATTATTGACGGTGACTTGCGCAATGGTTTTGATCCGCAACGTGCCGCCGACTTGCAAGGCGTCGCCCGCGAAGGTGACCGGCGCGTTGACGTTGGGCGTGCGGAGAAGAAAGTTGAGCGTCTGGTAAGTGTTGCCCGCCGTGGGAGCCGCGCCGCCGACCCAGTGCAGGCCGGTGTTGAAACTGGTGGCGTTCGCGGCGTCGTTCGCGTTCATGGCGATGGTCGCCGCACGGGAAATTCCGGCGGCGGCAAACAGCGCAAACGCGATAACCACGCTAATTTTCACAAAACTTTTCATACAACTTTTTACAAAATTTTCTACGCCCAACTCTGGACTGCGGCGACAGGTCGCCGCTTTCCGGCTGGGAGACATGTCTCCCAGTTCCAAAGCGCGGTCACGCCCGCGCACTCCAAAACTTTACGTCACGGGCCGAGCCGGGTGCGGTAATAACGCTGCGGGGAATTGGTGTCCGCAGGCTCGCTGAATTGGAACGGCAAAGCGAGCGGATTGGTCGTCAGCACGGTCGTCCAGTCGGCGAGATTGGTGGACGCTTGCACGAGGTAATCGGGGCCGAGATCGCCGCTGGTGATGGAAAATTGCAGCGCGCCGTTCGTGAGCGCGGGCGGCGTGAGTTGCGGCGGTGCAGGCGCGGTGATGCTCACGAAGAAGCTTTGCGTGGCGCTCAAGTTCGGCAGGCCGCTGTCGCTGACTTTGATTTTGATGGTCGGACTTGCGCCTGCGAGCGCAACGACAGGTCGCCAAGTGAAGACGCCGCTGCTGGCGTTCACGCTCGCGCCGGAAATGTTGTTCGCCATTGCAAACGTCAGCGTCTGCGCTGGCACGTCGGTGTCGGTGGCGGTATTCGTGACGATGAGTGTCGCGCCTGCGATGATGGTGCGGTTGGAAATGGCAGTCAGCACCGGCGGCGAATTGGAGACGAGTCCCGCCGGGCCGAGTAGATAATTTCCGGCAATCTGTTCCGGCGTCAGCACACCGCCGTGGATGCGGATGGAATTGAGGTAGCCGGAATAAAACGCCGAGCGTGTGCCGTTCGCCGAGTCGCGCTGGCAACCGAGATTAATCGGCTCGCCCGCGAACGTGACGAGTGCGCCCGCCAGCAGTTTGTTGTTTTGAAACGTGCCGTCGAGATACAGGCGCGGCTCGCTGTTGCTGTAGGTGTAGACGAGGTGATGCCATGTGCCGACGGTGGGCGGCGTGATCCAGCTTACGTCATCGTTGAAATGTGTGAACGCGCCCCAGCCGCCGCTGTTGCCGTAATTGAACGCCACATCGCCGCGCGTGGTGTTGCGGTGCGCCCACGAGACCATCGTTTCCTCCGTGGCCGTCGCGGGATTGTAAGCCCACACCTCGATGGAGCGGTCGCTGTCGCCTTCAAGGTCAGCCACGGAGTTCGGCCCGGCATACGCGTCGCTCGTGCCGTTGAACAAAACTCCGGGAACGGTCGTGCCGCCGACATTCGCGGTGAACGTGGGCGTGCCAATCTTGGAAAAATTGCCAAGCGAACCCGCGTTCGTCCAAGTGCCGTTGAAAACATTGGTCGGACGCAAATCAACGTAGAGCGTCCCGGCAACATTCGGCGTGGTCGGCACGACGACGTTGGGGCCGACGAGGTAGTGCGCGAGAATTTGGTTGGCGGTGAGCGCGACGTTGTGGATGCGCACTTCGTCGTAGTCGGCGTTGGCGTTGTTGTCGGCGGTGAACATGGAACGACCGAGCCAGTTGTTCACGTCTTCGAGATCGCGCAGGTGGAACGCCACGTCTTTGTAGGCGATTTGATTGCCGTCACGAAACCACTTGATGCGTCCGCCCGCCGCGCCGTTCGTGCCGACGCCATCTTCAAACGTGAACGCGTAGTGATATTTCGTGCCGATGGCCGTGCCGAGCGCGGCGTTCTCGCCCAGCTGTGTGCCGCCGTTGTTGCGCGCTTCGATGCGTTGCTGGTTCAAATCCGCCGCGACGCACAGCGAAAGAAACATATCATCGTAGGAAGTCGTGACGCCGGGCGCAGCGGAACCAGCCACGCCCGTCCACTCGCCCGCCACGCCGTTGCCAGTTTGCGCGGTGCGGCCAAAGTCAAAGAGCCGTTGCCAGTTCTGCACCGAGAGCGGCGTCACCCAAATCTCAATCGTGAAATTCGTCATCGCGGAAATGATGCCGTTGGGCAAATCCAAATACGCGCCCATAGAATTCGCTGCGACGTTGCCGGTCGTGCCGCCGGGTAGCCGCAGCGCGCCGTTCGTCACCAGCGCGCCCGCACCGCGCACGACTGCCGCCGCGCCGGATTTGGAATCGAGAAAAATAGTTCCCGCCGCCGTGTTAGTGTTCGCGCTGTTGAACGACCAGCGGTAGCGCAGCCCGTTGAGTTGCGGCGGCGAGACGACGCGCTTCCGAAAATCTGAAACGGTCTGTGCGCGGCTGCGGATTTGCGCGGCGTTGTCGCCCGTAGAAAAAGTGCCGGTGCTGCAATTGCCCGTCGCCGTGCCGAGCAGTTGCACGCCTTGAAAATACAAATTCGGATTCGAGTAATACGGAATGTCCGAGCCGCCGCAATAATTGTGCAGCATTACCGTGCGATACGGCGCGCCGTTCGTGCCGGTGAAGCCGAGGCCATTGCCGTGGTCGCAGCCGTAGTTGTGGCCGAGTTCGTGAGCGACGACGATATACCAAATCCACTGCTCACCCATGGTGGAGTAATTGCCGGGCTGATACGCGTTGCCCGCCGCGCCGGTGGTGTGCGCGTAATACGAAACCAAATCCGCGCCCACGCTCGCGCCGAAGTCGCGCACGTCTTGAAACGAGGCATCGCTATTAACGAGACCGAGGACGTAGTTGTTGTCCTGACTCACGGGGTTAGCGGACGACTGAATGAAGCCCGCGATGCGCCAGCGGACGCCGGTCTGCGAGTTGTCGTGGATGACGTTGGCACCGACGATAGCATTAGCGAGGTTGACTTCGATATTTTCCTGACTGCCTTGCCGCGTGGCGGCGTCGGGGGAATAACTCAAGGCCACGTCGGCTTCGAGCGTGGTAGCGCGCGTCAGTGTGGCGGTAAAAAATAAAATGGCGAGCAACAGCCACGCGCAGGCGTTAGTTGAAAAAATGTAACCGTTGGGGTTGAACCATGCGCTCTCCCTCACCCCAGCCCTCTCCCAGCGGGAGAGGGCTGGGGTGAGGGAGAACGGCTGGAATAAACTGCCCCGTCCAAAAATTTTGTCGCGCGCGTTCATTTCAATTCACCGTGCAGGGATGGCCGAAGCCGCCGTATTTCGCGGGGTCAATTTGTTTCACCACCACTTCGCCCGGCGCGCGCGCTTCGGCGGCGAGAAAAATATTTTGCGCGCTCGAAACAATCGTGAACGCCTCGCGCCGACCTTTGAACGCGAGCGTGACCATCGAATCCGGCTGGCCGAGCAGATGGCCGCTGAACGTGCCGTTCGCGCCGCCGTCGGTGAACTCCACGTCGCGCACTTCGACATGAAATTCTTGGCCGTCGAGTCCCGGCACGAGCAGTTCACGAATCGGCTCGCCGCTCTGCAACGCGTGTTGCGCGAGGTCGCTCATGGTCTGTTTGCGATAGACAAGTTGGCGGCGGAAAATAGTGGGATTCTCGTCGAGCATCCGCGCGGCTTCGAGGTCGTTGTGCGCGAGTTGGCGGATGACGGCGTCGGTTTTGCCGTCAGCATCCGTCCACTCGTGCTGTGCGCTGGTGTGGGCGACAGGCAGCAGGCGCGCGGAAATTTTTGACGGAGAATTTGGCGCGGCCACGCGTGTCACCGGCTCGGTCGTGGTGGAAATTTTTTTACCCGCATCGCGCCCCACAAACCAGCCCAGCAGCAGCGCGCCCACGACCAACACGAAGAACGTGGCGGCGATGATTTTTGACGCGTGGCGGGCTTTCATTTCAGATCGGTGATTGACCGCGAAAAGTAGCGCAGCTAGGGCAAATTGTCATTTACTGGAATGGGTGAAACTAAAGGCAGGACGCTTGAAATTTTATCTGCACTCGGCGGCGTAAATCTGCGGTTCAAAATTTAACGTCGGAAAAATTTCCACGCCGCCGTGAGCCACACTCCCAGTTGCCACCACGCGTGGTCGGTGAACTGCCACCACCAGCGCAACGCTTGCGCCAACTCCACCTTGCCCGCGAGCAGCGGCATTGCCAGCAGCAGCCCGAACACGTTGCCGAGAAAAATAATCACCGCCGAAAAAATCCAGCCCTGCGACGTGATGTCCGTTTGCCGCGTCTGCAAAATGTGCCACGTCAGCGTGACGTGAAACGCGTAAGCCGCGCCGAGACACAAATGAAACCACGCCACCTGCGCCCGCCAACCCCACAGCCATTGACCCAGCAGAAAAACCAGCACGACCAACACCGCGTAGAGCGGGAAAAAATACGGCGAGAGTGCGATGAGAAAATTCGTTTTGCTCACCACGACGTGACCGCCTTCGCTCGTGACTTTGAATTTTTTCACGCTGCCGCCGGAGAGCCACGTCCAGAGCGCGTGCGTGAGTTCGTGGCCGAAGACATAGACCCACATCGGCTTTGGCAGCAGGATAAAAACGACGAGCCAACAACCCGCGCCCGCGCCCAGTGCCACCCAGGTCGTCGTTGCGTCGCCGCTCGCGCGCACCACGCGCCATAACGCCTGTGCTTCGCCCACGCAGGCGGGCAGGAGGAGCAGGGCGATGATGGTTTTTACCCACTTGGGCATGGACGCAGAATCCAGAATCCAGAATCCAGAATCCAGCCGAAAGCTCGGCGCGGATTACGGCGTGGAAATTTTCAAGCGCAGGAAGTTTTGCGGCGCGTTGGTGCGCGCGGTGAGGTCGCGGGCTTGAATCCACTGCGACGTCACGTTCGTGGCCAGCACGGTCTCGCTCACGAACTGCGTGCCGCCAGTCCACGTGACGAGGTTGGTGGAAATTTGCGTGGCGAACGTCAGTCCGGTTTTTGCGGCGGAGCGGACGTAGTTGAGCGTGAGGAAATCGTTCGTGAGCGCACTCGTCAGGTTCAAGCCCGCTACTGCCGGTCCCGCACCACGCACGACGGCGAGCGACGCCTTGGGCAGCGTGAACGCGGGTCCCGGCGCGTTGGTCACGAGCGAATTCGTCGGCACATGATTCGGCGCGGCGTAACCGTCGGTCGTGCCCGTGTGCCAGACGTATTGCAGGTAGCTGAACGAATACAGGCTGGCCGGGCCGAACAGCGGCGTGACCACGCCGCTCACGGTGTTGCTGAATTGGATTTTCACCGTGTGCGGCAGCGCGGAATCTTTGTTCACGAGCAGCAACGCCCATTGCCCATCGGGCCGCAGCGTGGCGTAGGCGGTGATGGTTTCGTTCGTGTTTGCGTCGAACAAATCCGAGTGCGCTTCAAAAATAAAATGCGGTGCCGCGTTGGTCTGCGCCCATTGCGACGCGAGGAGTTGCGTGGCGTGAAATTGCGCGGCTTGCGTGGTGACCTGAAAATTGGTGTCGGTCAGGAACATCCCGAACGTGCCGTAGGTGTTGCACGTTTTTGCCAGCACGAGCGGCAGTGGTTCGTATTGGTAGAACCACGCCGCCGCGCCGCCCGCCGTGAAAAAGCTGCCGACGAAATCCGCTTCCCATAGCGCGCCGACGAGCGATTGTTGGTTGTAGGAATAGTCGGCGGAAAAATTAAATTCTGTGCAGAAAAGCGGCACGTTGGTCGGCACTCCGTCCCCGCGAAACGCCGCGAGCGAACTGCGGACGATGCCGGCCTCGCGCGGCAGCATCGTCAGGCCGTTGTCGCACGACGAAAACGGATAGTGCTCGAACGAGAAAAAGTTCAGCCTATCCAGCTTGCCGTGCGCCGTCAGGTAATTCACGAAGCGTTTCACCCACGACGTTTCGCCGTTGGCGTCCGGCCACGTCGCGATGCGGTTCGTGTTGCCGGTGAGCGCGGGACCGCCGAGCTGGAGTGCGGGGTTGAGCGTGTGCAAAGCGTCCGCCCATTGCACGAACAGTGCGCCGTAATCTTCCGGACCGAAAAATTGTCCGTCCGGTTCTTCGCCGAGTTCGACGTAGGAAATCGCGTAGCCGCGTTGCTGCAAATAATTGATTTCCGCGACGGCGTTCGACGGCGTGGAGTAAATGAGCGGCACCGGAATCATCGCGGGCAACCCGCGCGTGAGTCCGTTCGTGAAAAAGAAATCCAGCCCCGGCTGCCGCACCGTCACCGCCGCGTTCGTCGCGCTGTGCCACGGATCCACGGATGAAACGTAAGTCGCCGTTTGCGTCGTCGCGTCGGGGAAATGTTTGGTGAGCGGGGTGAACTTGCCGGTGACTGCGTTGACCGTGCCGAAGTAAATCTCCGCGATGGCGAAACCTAGTTTGTTCCGCACATCGTTCGTGCCGTGCGTGTCGTAAGTGCCGCTGCCCGTGCTCATCACGAGCCGCACATACTGCACGTTGGTCACGGCGGTTTGCAGCACGTTCGTGACGTTACCGCCGGGATTATTCGTGATGTTGCCGTTGGGAAACGTCTGCCAGCCGCCGTTCGTCGGCGCATAAAACGGGTCGCCGCCCGTCGCGTCGGGAACCCAGAACTGCACTTGGTAACTCGTCGCGAACGGATTTGCCCAGCGCACCCGCACGGCGTTCACGTTCAACCCGACCGAGGCATTGAGCGTGAGCAAGACCCATTGCGGATGCAGCGCGTCCGGCTCGCCGGTGAACGTGGACGTGAGATACGGATTGCTTTTCCAGAACGTGTTCGTGTCGCCGTCCGTGAGCATCGAGTAGGTCACTTCACTGCCTTGCTGGTCGGTGGTGAACCCGCGATGTGGCAAGTTGAACGGCACGGACTCGTAGATGAGCGGCGCGTTCGTGCTGCTCGCGCCGGTGAAATAACCGCTGCCGCCGCCGTTGGTATCGCTCCATTCGCCGTTGGGATTCCAATGCCAGTCCTGCACACCGAGTTCCGTGTTGAGCCGGTAACTCACCGGACCAAAACCGGCGGCGAGCATCTGCGCGCGGTTCGCTGCGGAATAAATTTGCGCCTGCGAATTCGTCGGGATGGCGTCCACGCCCGCGCCGAGCGAAGTCCACGGCGAGAACGTGTTCACCGGCTGCGGCGTGAGCGCGACCGTGACGAGGTTGGTGACGACGGCGTGAACGGCGACGGCGGAAAAAATTAACGCCAAGGTGCCAAGGTGCAAAGCCGCGGAGAAAAAACTTTGCGCCTTTGCGTCTTGGTGCCTTTGCGTTGAATCCAGTTTCCTCATCAAGTCTGCGTCTCCTCTTCATCCGGTAACGGACGTGGTTTGCGGCGCAGTCGCCAGTGCTTGCCCGGCAGCGCGCTGCCGAAGCACAGTCCCACGAACGTCCCCAGCGCCGCGCCCGTCAGCACGTCCAGCGGGCGATGGTCGTTGCGCTGCATCCGCGACCAGCCGACCGCTACCGCGTAAGCCGCGCACGGCACGCTCAACGCAGGCGTCGCCGACAGCACCGAAGTCGCCGTCGCGAACGAACCAGCGGAATGACCGGACGGAAACGCGTGAAAATCATTTCCCGAAAGGTGCAGCCCGTAAAAACCATCCGCCAAGCCCGTGCGCGGACGCGGACGCCCGAGCGTGGCGCGAAATAAATTCACCGCCACGCTTGCCACGAGGAAACTCCAGAGACACACCCAACCCAATCGCCGCCAGCGTCGGCGATTAAAAAAAGTTCCTGCGCCCCACAACAGCACCGCGAGCGGCACGCTCCACGCCCAATCACCCCAGCGATAAAACTGCTCGGCGGCTTGGTTTAATGCTTGATTTTCCGGCTGGCGAATCGCGTGGAGCGCGCGGTCGTCCCAGCCGTTTTCCAGCAGCACCGCCGCCGCGCCAAGTTGCACGATGACCAGCACGAGCCACCAGCGCGTTTTGAAACGCGCCCAGCCGCCGCGCCAGAGCTGCGCACCCTCGTGCCAATGTTGAGTTGCCGTCACGCGCGCAAGATGCCACGGGCGCGACGCAGTTGAAACTGGGAAAACACTCCTCTCCCAGCGGGAGAGGGCTGGGGTGAGGAAGAGCGCGTGAATTAAACTTACAAGCTACAGTTTTCTGAAACGCTCTAATCCGACGGCGGGTTCAACTGCTTGAGCCAGTCGCCGTGATATTTTTGGTAGGTGACGAAAACTTTTGCGCCGAGCTTGGCGGCGAGCGAGCGTCGAGTTTCTTGCTGGATTAAACGCAGTGCGGACTCACGCACGTCTGGCGTGAGCGCGGAATTTTCGCGCACGAGTTGGCTGGCGGACACGGCTTCGCGCTGCATCGCGGCGGTTTCTTGTGCGAGCGAATCAGGCAAACCGTAGCGCACGGTGATGCGGCGCGTCTGCCGTAAATCGCCGTCACTCGCGAGTTGGTATTGGGCGAAACGCTCCGTGCCGAGCGTGGCTTGCAACTGTTGTTGCCACGCGGCGTCGAGTTGCCGCTTGGTTTCATCGTTTGGTTTTTTGGCGAACGCCGCGTCGTAGTCGCGGCGCGCGGCGGCGAGTGTGCGCCACTCCATTTCGCTCGGCTCAAAGCCGGACAAGTTCGCAGCCCAACGCGCGCCGCTGGAGTTTCGCAATTCATACTCGGCCAATTCGGCGGGCGTGAACAGTCGCTTGCGCGCGAGCGTGAGTTCATCTTCGAGATTTTTGCGGCGCGTTTTGTCGGCGTCCGTTTCCGGCGTCTGCGGCACGCGCTCGCGGATTTCCTTGTCCAACGCCTGATTCCGCGCGGCAAAATCTTTTTCCAACGCGAGGAGCCGGGTGCGCGTTTCGGCGGGCAGCCAAGCGTAGCGCGCTTCCATGCGCCGGGTGCGTCGCAGTTCCTCGTCGTCGTCATTTTTCTCGTCCGCACCCAGCACATCGGCGAGCAGGCGGTCGCGCTCGGCAACGAGCTTGGCGAGCAACTGGTGCATGGCGCTGTTGTCCAAGCTGTGAATGTCCGCCGCGAGCTTGTCCCAAAATTGCCGTTGCAGTTCGTCCAGCGCGGCGCGACGACGTTGCAAAAACCAGTCGTCAATTTCTGCCGTGAGAATATCGCGCACCGTGTCGTCGGGACAACCGACGGCGCGCAAGTGGTCGCGGTATTTTTTGAAATCGGTGTCCGCGAGGTGCGACCAGTCGAACGTTTCCGCGACGTTGACGGTTAACTTTTCTGGAGCGGCGGGCGCAGTTGTGGGTGCGGGGAGGACAGGCGAGACGCGCAGCTCCACTGCTGCTGCTGCGGGCGTGCGGTGGCAGAATTGCCACGCGAGCGCAGCGTTGGCGGCGAGCGAGAGGAAAATGAGCGCGCGGGTTTTCATTGCAGCTGGCTCTCCGGCGACGCGGGCGCGAGCAGTTTGTAAAAAGCTGGCGCGCGTTCTCGCAAATACGCTTCGGCGTGTGCGCCGAACGAGCTTTGCGCGGTCTGGCTCAAGTTGGCCGCGAGCGCGACGAGCAACGCGCGCCGCTCGGCGGACGTGAGCAATTCATCGTCGGCGAGTTGTTTGGCTTGGCGTTCGGCGGCGGTGAACGCGCGGCCAACGGCGACGGCAGCGGACTTGGAAATATTTTTATCCGCCGCAAATTCCCAAGCCGCTTTGCAATCTTGGTCGCAGCGAATTTGGTATTCCATCATGCGCGCCGGGCCGAGGATTTGCGCGAGTTGCGACTCGAACGCAGCTTGGCGGCGGGCGAGTTCGTCGGGGTTCATTTCTTTGTCGCGCAAGCCGCTGATGACTTCTTTCAACGTGTCCATCAATGGGAGCGACGCGCGGGCAATCTCGCGCAGCTCCGCGCCGGTGACCAACCCGCCGTCAAAACGCAGGTCGCCGTCCAGCATCAGCAAGCTGGCCTGCGAGCGCAACCGCAGCTCGGTGAATTCGTCCGGCGTCAAAATTTGCGCGAGGTCGGTCAGTAGAGTCTCGCCGTTGGCACTCAGCCGTTGAAAATCTTCCTCGATGAAAATTCCCTGCGCATCCGTCCGGCAGAGTTCGGCGGCACTGCTGGCGCGTTCGACGGCGGCCACGGCGGCTATCGCTTTTTCATCGGTTAAAAATCCCAGTATGCCGCTCATCTCTGCGTCATCGCGCCGCCACATTTTTCCGAGGTCGCCCGCCCATTCTACGCCGAGCAGTTCGCGAACGAGCGCGCGTTGCTCGGTCTCGCGGGCTTGTCCCTCGGTGCGGTCAGCGTGCTGCGCGGCGAGCCGGCGATCGGCGCCCGCCCACGGTTCGAGCTGGAGCGTGGCGGAGGAAAACTCCGCCGCTTTGCGCCGGTAAAGTTTCTCAATGTCCGCCACGAGGAGGTCGCGGATGAGCCGCTCCGGGCAACGCAGCGCGCGAAGGTTGGCGATGTAAGTGCGGTAATCGTCCGACTCCACGCTCGCCCAGCGGAACGCGACGACGTTGGTGAGAAAATTTGTAGCGGCGGTTGCGTTCGCGGGAGTCGGAAGGGCAGGCGGGACGCGCTGTCCCACTGCGGCGGCGACGGACGGCAATATTTTTTCGCCGGGCGCATGAAACAAAAAACCTGCCAGAACCAAGTTCAAGCCGAGCGAACCGAGCAGGATAAATTTTTCCTTCATGCGCGCGCGGAAGCTAGCGCATCAAATCTCCGCCGTCTCGACGGAATAAACCGGCGGCAGATTATCCGCGATGAGCGACCACGAATCGCCTTCGTTGCGCGACGCGAAAATCTTGCCGGTGTTCGTGCCGAAATAAATTCCCGCCGGGTTGCGGCGGTCGGTCGCCATGCCTTCGCGCAAAATTCCCATGAATGCTTCCGACTGCGGCAAGCCTTTGGTCAACGCCGTCCATTTTTTGCCGCCGTTGCGGCTGCGATAGACGCGCAGCTTGCCTTCCGGCGGGCAGCGGAACGGGATGGGTTCATCAAGTTTGCCTTGCAGCGGCAGCACGAAAACGGTTTCCGCGTCGCGCGGATGGATGGCGAGCGGGAAACCAAAATCCGACGGCAAACCCTTGGAAATTTCCTGCCAACTCACGCCGCTGTCCGCGCTGCGATACACGCCGCAGTGGTTTTGCTGGTAGAGCAAACTCGGCTCGCTCGGCGGCAGCAGCAGCTTGTGAACGCACTGGCCAAATTCGGGAAAGCGCGTCGTCGGATGAAACTCTGCGCGCGTGCCGCGATTCGCCGTGTGCCAGGTTTTGCCGCCGTCCTCGGTGCGGAAAACTCCGACGGCAGACATCGCGACGAACATCCGCTGCGAGTTTTTCGGATCAATCGCGATGGAGTGCAGACACAGCCCGCCCGCGCCCGGATGCCAGTGCGGACGCGTGGGGTGTTTGGACAGCGTGGTGATTTCCTTCCACGTTGCGCCCGCGTCGTCGCTGCGGAAAAGCGCGGCGGGTGCGACGCCTGCGAATAAAGTTTTCGGCTCGCTCGCCACGCCCGGTTCGAGGTGCCAGATGCGCTCCAGTTTCAGCCCGGAGGTTTTGCCGAACGCGGGATTTTTCTTGGACGATGTCCACGTCTTGCCGAGGTCGGCGGACGAAACGATTTCCGAACCGAACCACGAACAATTGCCCGCCGCGAAAATCTTTTTCGTGCGCGCGTCGTAGATGGCGTGGTGAACTTCCTTGCCGTTCACGGACGAGCCGAGCAGCGTCCAGCGTTGGCGGTCGGTGCTGGTGAACAGGAACAAACCTTTCTTCGTGCCAGCGAGGAGTAGAGTTTTTTTCATGGGCGACGGGCGGTTTATTTTTTGGCGAACAAGGCGTCGGCGCGTTTGATTTGCTCGGCGGGCGTCAGATTTTCTTTGCGCGTGGCAAACATCCACGAGTGGCCGAACGGGTCGATTAGTTTGCAATTGCGGTCACCGTAGAATTGGTCGGTCAGCGGATTGACCACCTTCGCGCCAGCGGCAACCGCGCGGGCGACGAGCGCGTTCACATCCGCGACGTAAATCAATAGCGTCACCGGCGAACCGCCGATGGACTGCGGGCCGAGGATGCCCATGTCGGGAAATTCATCGGCGAGCATGATGGGCGCGCGGCCGATTTTGATTTCCGCATGGCCGACTTTGCCGTCCGGCATCACCATCCGCATCACTTCCGTCGCGCCAAAAGCGGTTTGGTAAAACTCAATCGCCACACTCGCGTTCCGCAAGTAAAGATACGGCGTCGCCGCTTCGTAACCGTCGGGGATGGGTTTGGGATTCACGCGCGCGAGCATGGCAAACGCAAACCGACGCGCAACGAAAAATTCTCTGAACGCGCAGGCTGGATTCGCTGTCTGTGCTTCCGTAGAATCGCAAAACAAATATGAGCACAGGAATCAACGCCATCAACAAAGCCGTCGAAGAAGCCAGCGCCTTTACGCGTCCACTGTTTAACGAACTCGGCAAGGTCATCGTCGGCCAGCATTATTTGACCGAGCGGCTTGTCATCGGCCTGCTGGCCAACGGCCACGTCCTCCTCGAGGGCGTGCCGGGTCTCGCCAAGACGCTCGCGGTCAAATCCATGGCGAACTGCTTGCACGTAAAATTCTCGCGCCTGCAATTCACGCCGGACATGCTGCCCGCCGACGTCATCGGCACGCAGATTTACAATCCGCAATCCGGCGGCTTCACCACGCGCAAAGGCCCGGTCTTCGCCAACCTCGTCCT
>JBJOPC010000256.1:0-3438 GCA_046050965.1 Verrucomicrobiota bacterium
ATCGCGCTGGCCATGGTGTTGGCGGTATACATGCCGCCGCATGAACCCGCGCCGGGAATGGCGCAGGATTCCACGGCGTGCAATTCTTCGTCGCTGATCTTGCCGGCGGCGTGTTGGCCGATGGCTTCGAAGACGGAGACAACGTCGAGATCTTTGCCTTTGTTCGGCGAGTTGGCGGGCGCAGTGGCAGCGGTGAGGCAGCCGGGGAGAATTGTTCCGCCATAGACGAACACGGCGGGGCGATTCATGCGCGCCATGACGATGAGACAACCGGGCATGTTCTTGTCGCAACCACCAATGGCCACGTAGCCGTCCATGCCGCCGCAGCCCACGACGGTTTCGATGGAGTCGGCGATCACTTCTCGGGAGACGAGCGAATACTTCATCCCTTCGCTGCCCATCGAGATGCCATCGGAAATGGTGATGGTGTTGAAGACGATGGCCTTGCCGCCGCCGGCGTTCGCGCCTTTCTCGGCTTCGAGCGCGAGTTTATCAATGTGCATGTTGCACGGCGTGACGTTGCTCCAGGTGGACGCGATGCCGATGATGGGCTTCTTGAAATCCGCTTCCGTGAAGCCGACGGGATAAAGCATGGCACGCGCAGCGGCACGTTCCGGGCCATCCACGAGGATGCTGGAGAAGGGGCGGATGTTGATGGCTTTGTTGGTAGTGGATTTCTTTTTCATCGGGCGGATAGTTTATGAAAAAACAGCCACGGAGCAACGTGAAGAATTTTCATCCGTGAAAGCGCAAAGTTAGTTGGCCGGACTCTCAATGGTATTTGCCGATATTCAGGCGCACACGCGCGCGCAGAACTTGTAGGGTTTCTCGTCCACATGAAAACCGAATCTTGGCTCAAGCACCACGCCGTCAAAAAAATGTTGGCACTACTTTTTGTGCTGCTGGCGGGGCTGGGCGGCGCGGAAGCGCAGAACATCTTCGTTAACATCCGCACCAGCGGCAGCACGCCGTCCACGGCCATCATCGCCGCGCCCGCCGGTTACAGCTACAGCGCCGCCGCGCCGGTGAGCGGCACGACATGGAACATCGTCAGCCGCACGACGACCATGCCGCAGAACACCACGCCGGGAACGTTCTCCACGAACTACACCGGCCTCGCGTTGAAGGATTCCAGCGGCGCGAGCATCACGCCGACGCTCACGGTATCGTATTACTCGGCAGTCACGACTGGCACGCGCACCGAGCCTTCGACCGCCACGAGCGAAAACGTCATTCAACCCGGCGGCGTGATGGCGGAGGCGTGGCGGAACTATCTCAACGCGAGCGGAAATTATTTTGCATTCACGGTCTCCAATCTTCCCGCTTCGACGCCCTATGGAATCTATTTTTACGGCGGCACGGGCACGAGCGGGCAAGGCGTTGGCGTCGCGCTCGCGGCAGGGAATTTTCTCGCGGGCGCGGCAACGAATGGGTTCACAACCAACACCACCGTCAATAGTGCTGGCACGCTCGGCAGCATCTGGACGGTCGGCGGCGGCAAGACGAATCTCATGCCGCAGACGACGACGTGGAACGTGCTCTACGGCCAGTCGGACGCGGCGGGCGGGCTGCGGTTTCTGTTCAACGGCTTGAGCAGCTACGCCTACTTGAACGGTTTTCAAATCGTGCCGCTCGCCGCGCCCGGCGCGAGCGGGGTGACGAACCAGACGGTCATTGCGGGCAACAACGCCGCGCTGATCGCTGTGGTTTCCGGATTGCCCGCGCCCGCCTTGCAGTGGTTCTCCAACAACGTCGCCATCGTCGCCGAGACGAACGCGACGCTCACGTTGAGCAACGTGCAGTTCGCGCAAAACGGCGCGGCCTATTCGCTCGTCGCCAGCAATCTCCTC
The DNA here is from genome assembly GCA_046050965.1 of Verrucomicrobiota bacterium. GTDB lineage: Bacteria > Verrucomicrobiota > Verrucomicrobiia > Limisphaerales > JAFMIX01 > JAFMIX01. Next base: position 1,851 of record JBJOPC010000256.1, read on the forward strand.
GGCGCGGTGACGAACAGCATGACGCTCACGGTCATCGTCACGCCAGGCATCAATGGCTTGAACAACCAAGCGGCGTCGGTCGGCAGCGCGGTGACGATTCCTGCCACAGTTTCCGGCGTGCCGACGCCTGCGCTGCGGTGGCGGTTTAACGGAAACAATCTTTCCGACGGCGCGAGCATCTCCGGCAGCGCGACAGACACGCTGACAATCAACAGCGCGCAGGCGGCGGACAGCGGTGTTTACTCGCTCGTCGCCAGCAACAGCGCGGGCGCGGTGACGAACAGCATGACGCTCACGGTTTCGGCGGGCAATGTCGCGCCGGGCATCACCGGGCCGGCGAATCAAACCGTCATTCAAAGCAACAATTCGACCTTCACCACGTCCGTCTCCGGCCTGCCCGTGCCGGGGTTGCAATGGCGCGTGAACGGCGTGGACATTCCCGGCGCAACGAGCACCACGCTCACGCTCACAAACGTGTTGTTCGCGCAGAACGGTTTTGTGTATTCGCTCGTGGCCAGCAACAGCGCCGGGTTGGCGACGAACAGCGCGGCGTTGACCGTGCTCGTGCCGCCGGTGATTTCACAACCGCCGACGAACTTGTCTGTCGTGGTCGGTTCGCCCGCGACCTTCAGCGTTGGCGCGAGCGGCGTGCCAGCGGTGAAGTATCAATGGCTGACCAACGGCAATCCGATCGCCAACGCGACGAACGCCGCCTACACGATTGCCAGTGCGCAGGGCGCGAACAATGGCCTGGTGTTCTCCGTGGTGGTCAGCAACAGCGCGGGCGTGGTGACGAGCAGCAGCGCGTTGCTCACGGTGCTGTCCACGATGACGGGAAGTTTTCTGCCGACGAACGGCGCGGCGAACATTGCACCTGACCAGCAGTTGCGCATCGTGTTCTCCGGCACGCCGACTTTGGGCGCGGGGAAACTTTACGTCCGCGACGCGGCGGATAACTCCGTGTTCGCCACGATTGACACGAGCCAGTTTGCATCGTTCACGCTGTTCGGCGCGACCGTCACCAATGCCGCCATCCGCACGGTGCAAGGCGCGACTTACTTCTACACGCCCATCGCCATCTACAGCAACACGGCGTGGATCACGCTCAACCCGACGAACCGTTTCGCCTACAACAAAACTTACTACGTCAACGCCGACGCGGGCTTGTTCCTCGATTCGGCGAACGCCGCGTTCCCCGCCATCACTGGCACGAACGCGTGGCGTTTCTCAACCAAGGCCGTCGGCCCGGCGACGCCCACCGCGTCCACCGGTCCGACCAACCTCACCGTCGCGCTCGACGGCGCGGGCGACTTCGCCACGTTGCAAGGCGCGTCCGACTGGATTCCGCAGAACAACACGCTCAAACGCACCATCACGGTTCAGCCGGGAACGTATCGCGACAACGCCACCTTCGCGCAGAGCCGGAATAACGTCATGGTCATGGGCGCGGGCGCGACGCGGCAGGACGTGCAAATTTTCTATCCGTATCCGGCGTTCGCCAACGCGACGGGCGCAGGCACGTTGCGGCTGGAAAGTTCCGACATCTACATCCGCAACCTCACGATTGATGACGCCGTTTACCTGAACT
>JBJOPC010000257.1:0-8933 GCA_046050965.1 Verrucomicrobiota bacterium
CATTGTCTACAAGCGTCCAGTTATTCGTCCACTCGCCGGACTCGAAGCCATCGGCGAACAGCGTCGCCGCGCGGCTGGCGAATGCACCGGCACACAAAATGAGCGCAAAGATTAATGTGGCGGTGAGGCGGGTGAACCCGTAGCGAGTGTTGGTCTTCATAATTATTTTGAGCGGTCGAGGGTAGTGTCGCTGCGTCCTGAAACCCACAGTGACGAACGAGTTATAGCGGGCAGGCTACCGGGCGACAAGCGGCAATTCAGGAAAATTGGCTGTGCGCGACCATTACGGCTTGCGGAAGAAGGAAGCGATGAAAGAGCGGCCGCCGAGATTGCGCTGGCGGACTTTGAGCTGGCCGAGGATGGAGTGCCATGCGATGTAGATTTTGTGCCACTGGCTTTCGAGTTTTTTCAACTGCTCGTCATCGAGGCCGCTCAAGGCGCGGAGCGAGGGCGCGGCAGAGATGAGCGTGTGCGTCTCGGCGCGCGTGGGCGTGCCGTTGTCCACGATGGCGAGGATGTGTTCGAGGTTTTGCACGATGATGCTTTTAACTTCAAGAAATTGCTGTTCGTCTTCGGCGTTAAACTTTTGCGTGTGCGCGAGGGCGAAGCCGCGATGGAATTGCTTCCAGCACTCGAGGTAAGTTTCGAGTTGGAGGATGAGTGAATCAAGTTTGGCGTCGCGCATAGGTCAGTGGGGGTTGGGCGCGGCGGCTTGCGGCGCGAGGAAAATAATCGCGCCGCCGTGCAGTTCGCGCGCGGTTAGTTTGAGCGTGGCAAAGCGCACGACGAGTTCGCTGGGCGGGAACTGCGCGTGGCGGGCGTCGCGGAACGTGGCGAGCACGAGTTCGCCAATCTTCAACTTGAGCGCGGACGAAAAACTCTGAGGCAAGGTGGAGGCGATGATTTTGCCGGAGGCGTCCACGGTGAAACAACCCGACGGCAAGCGGGTGAGCGCGGTCGGTGGGCGGCGGAAAATTTTTAGGAAGTCCATTGACGTAAAGCTTTCCGGGTTTTGTCGCGCACTTCGTCGGCGGAGAATTGTTTCCGCCAACCCATGCACAAAATGTGTTCGCCGTTGGTGACCAAGCCCGCCGCGCGCTGTGGACCGAGACACTCGACTTGCTGGAGCGGGCCGGCATGGAGCTCGTCGGCGAGCGTGGCAAAACGCGCGAGCGTCGAGCGCGACCAGCCGGCGAGCGCTTCGGGATTTTCGAGGCCGCGTGAGTTTTGCGTGGAGTTGTCCGCCGTGCCGGTGACGAGCACGAACTCGGCACCGTCGAGGCGAGAGAGCAGGGCGAGCGGTAGAGAATTTTCGCCGGACGCGAGCGGTTCGGCGAAGGTCGGCGGCGCAGCTTCGTCAATCGCTTGCACGGTTTCGAGCAGCAGGGCATTGTAACTTTTGCCGATGGCGCGGGCGCGTTCCGGTTCAGCGGGCAGCGTCTCGAAGCTGCCGGTCTTCCAAGTCAGAATTCCTTTGAACGCCACTTCACCGTTCAACGCTTCCACCGCTGCGTCCACGACTTCGCCGTCTTGAATCCAAATTTTGCCGACGAGCGGCCCGTTGGTGACGCGCAGCACGAGGGAGTTTTTGGAAAGACATTCGAGCTGTATGATGTCCACAAGGCTTTTGTCTTGAACGCCGCGAAAGCCAGTTTGCGGCGCGCGGCCTAGCAGCGATTCGATGCACTCGAGGAACAAATTGATCTCGCGTTTGTTGCCCGGCTTGAACCAAAACAAATCCACGCCGATGGCATAAGCGCGCGCGCGAAACTCTTCGTCGAGCACGCTCGTCAGCACCACCGTGCGGAGCATCGGGTAACGGCGACGCACGATGGACAGCAGTTGCAGGCCGTCCATTTTGGGCATTTTGAGATCGCAGATGAGCATCTCGAACGGCTCGCTTTCAAGCATCGCCACCGCGCGCGCGCCGCTGTCGGCGGTGAAAATTTCTGGCTGCGTGGGCAGTTGCGCGAGGATTTGCTGGTAGAGCGTGAGCAAATCCTGATCGTCGTCCACCAAAAGAACTTTGTGTCGTGGTTGCATGGTTGCGGCGCGCAGTTCCGGCGGCGGAACGGCGACTGGCTGGCTGAATAAAAAGCAATCGTTGTTCCGTGCGGCGAATGGCGGCAAAAAAGTTCAATTCAAGACAGCGCGAGTCCCGTCGTGGGACAGCGCGCGCGCATTTGGCGCGGACTGCCAAGTTTTGCGGCGGCAAAACTCGGTGGCACGGATTCGGCTATTTCAGTCGCGAGATGTTTGGCTTCGTTAAAAATTGGTTCGGGAAATCGGAACGGTCTGTGTCCGTTCCTTTCGCGGCGACGGCTTCCGCCCATGCGACTTCGCCCGCCGCCGATTCGCACAACCTGCTACTGCCGCTCGCGCTGGTGCTGGGCAAACTGCCTGGTGATTTGCGCGAGCGCGTTCGCGTGCCGAGCCACAGCCAACTGCAAATGCAACTGCCGCTCACGCTCGTGCTGCCGCAGCTGGCGCGCGGCGCGGTGAAAATTTCCTTCGCGGACTTGCGCCGGTTGTCGCCGAGCGGCGTTTTCTTTGCGGAAACGGACAAAGATAATTTCATGGTGGAACTGCCGTTGCCGGAAATTCTTGCGCGGCTCAAGCCCGAGCATCTGCCGCGACGCGGCCAGACGGCCACGCAAGTTTCGGCGGACGTGGTCAGCCCGTTCGCGGGACGTGGCGAGGGCTTGCATTTTTACAAGCCGACGGCGTCCATTGAACCCATCGTGCCGAAGCGCCGTGAAGAAGAAGCGGACGCACCCATTCCATTTAGCGGACGTGAGTCGTTGCATTCCGTGTCGTCGCCCGTTCCTATTTCCGCTCCGTTGTCGGCGTCGGTGGCCATGCCCGCGTTCGCTGGTTTGCGCGCGGAAATGCCGCCATCGGCGTCGGCAACGAGCGTGAGAGTGCAAGCCGCCGCGCAACCGGCGAATCCCACCGGCGTGTCACTGAAACTGCCGCTTGCGGATTTGTCCGACGCATGGCTGCCCGCCGTGCGGAGCGAACTCGCGCACTTCGGCTTGATTGAATCCACGCTCGCCGTGCCGATCGCGGCGGTGGAAGAAGGTTTGAAAAAAGGCCGGATGATTTTCACTTGGAAACAGATTCGGTCGTGGACGGATTCGCCCGCTGCGACCATGAGTTCGTCCGCGCACGACGCGGAGTTGCTGGAACTGCCGCTGAAAGTCGTCGCGCCCGCGTTCCTCGCATTGTCGCGCAGTGTGCGCGGTGCGGCGCGCGTGGCCGTGGACGAAACCATTCCCGATACTTTTGCCGGGCCGGCGCGGGTCACACAGCCGCTGCCCACCGTTGTTGCTGGCAACGGTGCGCCGACTGTGTCCGCGCCGGCGGGCAATCCGCCCGTGCCCGAGCCCGCCGCTGACCGCATTATTTTTCCTGACGAAGAGTTTGGCAAAGCACGCATTGCTGAGTCGCCGCGCGCAGCGGACGCGCCGCGTTCCGGCACGGAATTTTTGAAGCGCTACGCCACGCCCAACGACATCGTCAACAAGGCGGTCTCGTTCGACGGCGTGGTTGGCGCGCTCGTGACGCTGCCGGACGGCCTGCTGGTGGCGAGCCATTTGCCGGACGGCATTAACGGCGATTCCATCGCGGCCTTCTTGCCGCAGGTGTTCGGGCGCATGACGCAGAGCGCGCGGGAATTTCGCATGGGAGAACTCCGCGATTTGCAATTCACCGTGGGCGTGACGCCGTGGAAAATTTTCCGCGTTGGCGCAATTTACTTCGGCGTGTTCGGTCGCGAAGGTGAACCGCTGCCGTTGCCCAAGCTCACGGAACTCGCCGCCGAACTGGATCGCAAACCGCGCAACTAAATTTTTATGGCCATCATCAACCAAGCCACGCGCGAACTTCAGGTGAAGATCGTCTACTACGGCCCCGCCATGTGCGGCAAGACCACGAACCTCGTGCAAGTCCACGACCATGTGCAGACGGCGGCGGGCAACAAAGGTAAACTCGTATCGCTCGCGACGAGTTCCGACCGCACGCTGTTCTTCGATTTTTTGCCGATTGAAGCGATGGCGATCAAAGGTTTCAAAACGAAGTTTCAGCTCTACACCGTGCCGGGGCAGGTGATTTACAACACCACGCGGCAGCTCGTGTTGCGCGGCGTGGACGGCATCGTGTTCGTGGCTGACTCGCAATATTCCAAGATGGCCGAGAACGTCGAGAGCTTTGCCAACCTCGAAGAAAATTTGCGCACACTCAAGACGAACCTCGCGGACATTCCCTACGTCCTGCAATACAACAAACGCGATTTGCCGGAAGTTGCGCCGGTCGAATACATGGAATACCTGCTGAACAATCGCGAGGTGCAAGTGCCGTCGTTCACCGCGAGCGCGCAGAAAACCGAAGGCGTCTTCGAGAGCCTCAACATGATCACGCGGCTGCTGCTCCAGAAGTTCATCGCGCAGCAACAACAACCCGCGCCGCAATACGCATGACATGGCCACGCTCCCTCAACTTCTGCCCGAGGACGCCACGAAACTGGACGCCATTCTCGGTGCGTTCCATGCGCACGCCGAAGCGCACGCCGTTCTGCTGATTGACAAGGGCGGTTTTCTCATCGCCCACAGCGGCGACGACGCGCGGTTTGATTTGACGACGATTGCCGCGCTGTCGTCCGGCGCGTTTCTCGCGAACCAATCCATCGCGCAACTGGTCGGCGAGCCGAACTTCAACAGCGTTTATCAGCAGGGCGAAAACTTTTCGCTGCTCATCCACGACGTGGATGAAAATTGTTTGCTCGTCACAATTTTCCCGGTTCACGCCAGTGCGGGAGCGGTGAAATATTTTGTGACCGCCACCGCTGCGCGCATTGCCGACCAGATGAAACGCGCCCACGCGCGCAACCCTGGCGCGGGCTTCGATCTTTCCGTGCTGAACGTGGCGGACACCGAGTTATTGTTCCGTCCGAAAGCGTAGGGCTATTTTTTCTCCGCCGGAAATGGCCCAAACTTCTCCGCCGTGTCGTTGGCGTGGTCGTAGATATTTTTTCCACCTTGCAGAAACGGCGTGGCCATCGCCCACGCTTTGCCATCGGGACGGTTGATGGGCGCAGCACTGTATTGCGGAAGATAAACACGGCGCATCCGATTCGTTTTGTTCGGGCCACTGCGGTGAAACACATAACTGTCGAATGCCACGATGCTGCCAGCGGGAACAATGAGCGGATCGCCGGGATCAGGGCCGGTGTAGCCAATGAGGTCGTTCGTGCCTTCTTCTTTGTGGTGGTCAATGATCTTGCCCTTCGTGCCGGCGCGCGAATGAGGGAGGATGTAGACCGTGCCGTTTTCTTCGTTCACGGCGTCGAGTGTGCACCAGCAAGTGACGTAGGGTTTGTGCTGCGTCTGCGGGTCATACCATTTCACATAGCCACTGTCCTGATGCCACGAAAATTTCATGCCTTGCTCCGCGCCCTTCACGACCCACTGCTCGTGGAAAAGCTGCGCGTCCGGTCCGACGGTGGCCTCGGCGACTTTCGCCATGAGGTCGCTAAAAATAAATTGGTGCAAGCGGTTGCTCAAGCGGTAGCGGTTGTTGATAAAGTAGCGTTTGCCGCGATGGCTCAAGCCTTCGGACTGCACGCCCTTCGCGTCCATGATCGAATCGTAGTAGCCGAGGTAGTAGGAACATTCCTCGCGCAGCATTTCGAGCAGGGCGGGCGGAATGACGGCGGGCAAAATCATGTAGCCCTCGGTTTGGTAAAGGTCGCGTTGTGCTTGCGTGATGTTAATCATGGTGCAACCAAGGTAACAAAAGCCGCCTGCGAAGCTTCTCACTTTGCCGCCGACTTGTTTGCACTTTTTGTCGGCACTCGCCCGTCTGTAAAATTAGCGGCTCGCCAGTTCCGCGAATACTTCTGCCAGCACGCGCACGCCTTTTTCGATCTGCTCAGGCGAGGAAAATTCATCCGGGCGATGGCTGTAGCCCTTGTAGCACGGGATGAAAATCATCGTCGTTGGGCACACTTGCGCCATGAAAAGCGAATCGTGATACGCGCGGCTTACCATGCGCTTCACCGAGAAATTTAATTTCTTCGCCACAGCTTCCGTGGTCGCGACCAGCTGCGCGTCGCAAATCGCGGGCGGGTCAACGTTCAAGCGCTCCATCGTGAATTCAATCTTGCGATGCGTGCAGATTTCTTTCACGGCGGTTTCGATTTGAACCAGCGCCGCATCGCGCGTCTTCACGAGCGTGTCGCGCAGATCAATTTCCAGCCACGCGCGGCAGGGAACGCTGTTCACCGCGCCGGGCTCGATGCGGAAAACGCCCGTCGTGCCAACGGTATCCGGGCTACCGGTGTTTTGCGCGGCGTGTTCGACGGCGAGCGCAATCTCCGCGCCCGCGAGCAGCGCATCGCGGCGACCGGGCATGAGCGTCGCGCCCGCGTGACCGCCCACGCCGGTGAGTTGCAGGCGCAACGTGCTGGGCGCGGCGATTTTTTCCACGACGCCGATGTCAATGTTCTCGGCTTCAAGAATCGGCCCTTGCTCAATGTGCAGCTCGACGAACGCGGCGTAGCAATCGCGCGGGAGTTTTACGGAACTTAAATCGGAGCGCGGGTCTGTGACCCGCAGCGGCCTCGTGTTGTCCGAGTGCTGCGGCTCACAGAGCCGCGCTCCAGTGAGTCCCGTTTGCGCGCGCCAGAATTCCAAATCCTTGCCGTCGCGGTCGCGCAGCGCGGCGGCGCGTTCGAGCGACAGCACGCCGCCGAGCAGGCGGCTGCCGAGACAGCCGATGCCAAAGCGCGTCGGCTCTTCGGAGGTGAAAATAATCAGTTCGATGGAACGCTTCGGCTGAAAACCCGCCGCCTTGAGCGCGCGGATGGCTTCAATCGCGCCGAGCACGCCCACGACGCCGTCGTATTTGCCGGCGTTGGGAATCGCGTCAATGTGCGAGCCGGTGGCGACGGCGGGGAGGTTTTTATCCGCGCCTTCCCAACGGGCGAAGATGTTTCCGACGGCATCCTCGCGCAAAACCAGACCAGCTTCGCGGCAAAGATTTTTGACGAAGGCGCGTCCGCGCAAATCCGATTCCGAAAACAAAACCCGCGTGACGACCGGCGGCGCGGCCTCGGTGATGAGCGCGAGGTCGTCAATTTCCTTTTGCAGGCGGTCTTTGTTGATGGAGATTTTCATTTTTAGAAAATTCAGCGCGGGGGCATCATTCCTCCACCCGCCTGGTTGAAAATAATTTCCGACTAGATTTCATCGAAAGCCGTTCCGTCTCCGGCTACAAATGATTGCCAGCCGATTCTCTTGATTTCTTCCGCATTAGCCCAACCAGCCCCATTTCCTCAAATGCGATTTTTTGTTTTGGGAAGTAGCCCTGCGTCGGGGGAAAGAACAGCCGCATTCACAACTATTTCATCTGGCTTTAACCAAAGTGCCTGACACTCGTCACAGAGCAGGATAAATGACTGTTCATCGGCGCAACGCCAAATTCCTACGCGGCCATTCGATTCAAAAGGACAGCGGCAGACGTATTTCATAATGGCGCGCGGTTCACATCCTTGTAGTAAATGTAGCTCGACTTCGTTTTGCCCTGCGCGATGAACCATTGCGGGCAGTAGCTCGCCATCCAGATCACGTCGCCAGCAATCACGCGATGGCGATCCGCGCCGAGGCGATAAATGCCGCGACCCGAAAGCATCAGCAAGCCATGCTCCATGATGTGCGTCTCGACAAACGGCAGCGTCGCGCCGGGATCGTAGGTAAAGATGTTGACGGCCATGTCGAACGACGGATGGTCGGGCAGCAACACTTGCAGCCGCGCGTCTTCGTGACCGAGGAACGGATTGCCCGCGATGGCGTTCGCGTGGCCGACGATGACGCCGGGAATTTTCTCACCCGCGAGCGGTTCAAACTTTTTCTGGAACACCACGAGCCGCGTGCCTTTGCTGGCGCGGGAGAATTTGAACTTGGTTTTTGGCGGCAGAAAAAGATAGCTGCCGGAAATCAGTTCGCGTTTCTGGCCGTTGAGTTGCGCGGTGCAGTCGCCGGACTGGACGTAGTAAAAATGTTCCAACGCGCCGGTGTTGCCCACGCCGCTGCTGGTTTCGTCCAGCGTGATCGCCAACTGCGCGAAGCGCGGGCCGCCCATCACCGGCGCGATGTGGATGTGGACGACGGTGTTCGTCCAGCCGGGCAGCACGCTCGGCACAAAGCCGTCGGGCGTGATGAGGGCGTAGTTGCGTTTGACCACGGTGCGGGTGAGGCCGGATTTGGATTTCATGTGGGGATGATGAGTTTGCCGCCGCCAGCATTGACGATTTTGCTATCTTTGAAAATGGTTTTTCCGCGCAGGATCGTCTGCGTCACGCGCCCGGTCAATTTGCGGCCAACGTAAGGCGACTGTTGGTGACGATAAAACAAATCTTCCTTCGCCACGGTGAACTGCTGTTGCAAATCCACGAGTGCAAAGTCGGCGTCAAAGCCGGGCGCAATTTTTCCTTTGTGCGGAATTTTGAAACGCGCGGCGACGTTGGTGGAGAGGAGATTGGAGATGAGCGGCAGCGATGTAGCGGCGGGCATCCTGCCTGCCGTAGAGGGCGGCATCTTGCCGCCCGGACTGGCGTCCGCACTGATTGAGGCTTCAACATTTTCCGCACGCTCCGATTTTTCCACGACTGTTCCGCCGGGCTGGAAGCCCGGCTCTACGGCAGGCAAGATGCCTGCCGCTACACGTGTCAGCATCAGCGGCAGCGTGTGCTGCACGCCGGAGATGCCGCCCCAGACTTTGAAGAAATTAAAATTCCGCTTCATGTCCGGCGGCGACGGCGAATGATCCGAGCCGACCGTGTTGACGTAGCCGGCTTCGAGATAGCGCCACAAGACATCCTGCGCCGACTGTGTGCGGAGCGGCGGCGCGCACTTGGCGAGCGCGCCGATTTTTTC
>JBJOPC010000258.1:0-2696 GCA_046050965.1 Verrucomicrobiota bacterium
TCGCTCATGTGGACAAAACACTCGCCGCGGTCCACGAGCGTTTGACGACGGAAATAAATTTCTGGTCCGACCGCTACATCAAACTTTCGGACGACAAAGCCGCTGGCAAAGAAATCGGCCCGAACCTGGACAACGTCCGCCGCACCATTGCCGACCTTGAATCCCGGCTGGAAAGCCGCAAGCGCGAACTCCAATCCATGCGGCACGTCACGTCGGCAACGCCGGTTGTTTTGAGCGGCGCATTGGTTATTCCCGCCGGCTTGCTCCGCAAATTGCGCGGCGACACGCCGCCAGCCGACGCGACGGCAGCAATGTTTTCAAGTGACCCTGCCGCCCGCGCCCGCATTGAAAAACTGGCGATGGACGCCGTTCGCCACGTTGAGGAATCTCGTGGCTGCCGCGTCGTGGATGTTTCGGCGCAGAAATGCGGCTGGGATATAACCTCCTACCCGCAGGCCGTGGACGGCAAACAACCGGAAGCCCGCCACATTGAAGTCAAAGGCCGCGTCAAAGGTGCAGGCACGGTGACGATCACGCGGAACGAAATGCTCTACGCCTTGAACCAGTCCGATAAATTTCTGCTCGCCATCGTGCTTGTCGGCGAAGGCGACGCCGTGGAAGGCCCGTTCTATTTGCGCAACCCGTTCGACACCGAACCCGGCTGGGGCGTGTCATCGGTCAACTACGAACTCAATGCTTTGCTTGAACGCGCAGAAAAACTTTAACCGATGTCCCATCCCATCAAATCCCCGCGCAAGCTCATTGAAGTCGCGCTGCCGTTGGATGCGATTAACGAGGCGTGCGCTTACGAGAAGATGCCAGGCATCGGCGCGCACCCTCGCGGCATACATCTTTGGTGGGCGCGTCGTCCGCTTGCGGCGGCGCGGGCTGTAATCTTCGCACAATTGGTCAACGATCCCGGCTATCAGCAGGGCGGTGGATTCAAATACGGTAAAAATAAAAAAGAGGCGGCGGCTGAAAGAAAACGCCTATTCACAATCATTGAAGACCTTGTGAAGTGGGAAAACAGCACGAATGAAGAAGTGCTATCGCGCGCCCGCGCCGAGATTCGCCGCTCATGGCGGGAAGTGTGCGAACTCAACAAAGACCATCCGCAGGCCACGGAGTTATTTAATCCTGACAAACTCCCAGCTTTCCACGACCCCTTTGCCGGAGGCGGTGCAATCCCGCTTGAGGCACAACGTCTCGGCTTGGAATCTTATGCCACCGACCTCAATCCTATCTCCGTCACGCTGAATAAGGCGATGATCGAAATCCCGCCGAAATTCGCTGGGCGTTCGCCAGTTGGATCAGTGAACATAAAAGATAACGGTGGTCGCTTGGCAATCACGCGAGATTGGCCCGGCGCAACCGGTATTGCGGAAGACGTTCGCCGCTACGGCGCATGGATGCGCGGTGAAGCCAGGAAACGAATCGGCCATCTTTACCCACCAGTAGAAATTACCAAGGAAATGGCGAAGGAACGGCCCGACCTCAAACCGCTCGTCGGCCAGAAGCTCACTGTCATCGCTTGGATTTGGGCGCGAACGGTAAAAAGTTCCAACCCTGCATTCTCCGATGTGGATGTGCCGCTCGCCTCGACGTTCATTCTTGCGAACAAAGATGGGAAAGAGGCATATATCCATCCCATCATAAATGGTGGTAACTACCACTTCACCGTTAAAATCGGCACACCACCGCCAGAGGCAAAGGATGGAACCAAACTCACACGGGGTGCAAACTTCCGATGCCTGATGTCCGACATTGCCATCGAGAGCGACTACGTTAAGTCAGAAGGCCGCGCCGGAAGAATGGGCGCGACGTTAATGGCAGTCGTTGTTGATGGGCCAAGAGGCCGACTCTATGTGCCTCCGACCAAGGAGATGGAAAAAACTGCCCGGTCAGCCGTTCCAACTTGGACGCCGGAGACGCCGCTACCTGATGACCATAGAAATTTTTGGACGTTTAATTATGGCCTCACTAAATTCGGCGATCTTTTTACTCCTCGTCAGTTAGTGGCGCTAACGACGTTCAGTGACTTGGTGGGGGAAGCGCGGGAGCGAGTCAGAAAGGATGCGATCACAGCCGGAATGGAAAAAGACACCACAGGTCTTGATGCTGGCGGTGTGGGTGCTACCGCTTACGCTGAAGCAGTCAGCGTTTATCTCGCTTTCGCGGTAAATCGCTGCGCGGATTTCTCCAACTCGGTCACTCGTTGGGTGCCGGGCAATCAAAAAGTGATGAATCTTTTCGGGAAGCAATCTATACCCATGTCATGGGATTATCCCGAAGCAGCTATTCTCGCTGATACTGTTGGAGGTTTCGGACCGGCATCGGAATATATTGCCGACTGCATAGAAAAATTATCGCCGGCAGCAGGAGGATTTGCAACACAGGCGGATGCACAAACGCAAACTGTTTCCCGCAACAAGGTGGTTTCCACTGACCCGCCTTATTACGACAACATTGCTTACGCGGATTTGTCCGACTTCTTCTATGTCTGGCTACGCCGTGCACTACGTTCCGTTTTTCCAACAATGCTCGCCACGATGGTTGTTCCAAAGACCGAGGAGTTAATAGCGGCACCATATCGTCATGGAACAGCGGAAAAGGCCGAAGCGTTTTTCTTGGAGGGAATGACAAAGGTTATTCATAATCTCGCAGAACTGGCCCACCCCGAAAGTCCCGTTACAATT
>JBJOPC010000259.1:0-10128 GCA_046050965.1 Verrucomicrobiota bacterium
GCATCTGCTCCGGCGGAATGACGGCGAGCACGTGCGAAGTCTGGCCGTCCACTTGCAACGTCGTCACGCACGGCTCGACGAGGTCGGGGCGGTTCTTCATCACCCAATGGAAATTTTTATAAAACTCCGGGAACGGCTTGATCCAGTCCTCCTCCAACCGCTCGACGGCGAACAGCGGAATCAATCCCACGAGCGAACGCACGCGGAATTTATGGAAACTGCCGTCGGGAAATTCCAGCACGTCGTAAAAGAATCCGTCCTTCTCATCCCACAGTTCGTAGCCTTTGCCGCCGCGATCTTTCATCGCCGCGCCGATGTAGAGGAAGTGCTCAAAGAACTTGAACGCGAGATTTTCGTAGGCCTTGTTCTCCTTCGCGAGTTCGAGCGCGATGCGCATGAGGTTCAGGCAGAACATTCCCATCCAACCGGTCGCGTCGGACTGCTGGAGCGTCGCACCGCTCGCGCATTTCAGGCTGCGGTCAATGAGCGTGATGTTGTCGAGGCCGAGGAAGCCGCCCTCGAAAAGATTGTTGCCCTCGGCGTCCACGCGGTTGACCCACCAAGTGAAATTGACGAGCAGCTTGTGAAAACATTTTTCGAGGAACATCCGATCAGGCTTGCCGCTGCGGATGCGATCCATGTTGAACACGCGCCAGACCGCCCACGCGTGAACGGGTGGATTGAGGTCGGAGAATTCCCATTCGTAAGCGGGAATCTGCCCGCTCGGATGCTGGAACTGCTCGAACAACAAAAGCCAGAGCTGCTCCTTCGCATAGTCGGGATCAACGAGCGCGAGCGGCACGGTCTGGAACGCCAAGTCCCACGCGGCGAACCACGGATACTCCCATTTGTCCGGCATCGTCATCACGCGCATCGAGTTGATGTGCCGCCAGTGGAAATTACGGATGGTCTTGCGCGACGCGGGCGGTTTCCAGTTTGGATTGTCGCCCTTGAGCCACGTGTGGACGTTGAACATGTAAATCTGTTTCGTCCACAACAACCCCGCGAGCGCGGTGCGCTGGATGTGTTTCTCGTCCACGCTCGCGTTTGCGGGATGAATGGAATTGTAAAATTCGTCGGCCTCGGCGCGTCGCTGCAAAACAATTTTGTCAACGTCCGCAAGCGGGTCGGTGAGCTTCTTGTCCGTGAGCCGGAAGCGCAACACGACCGAGCCGCGCGCGGGAACTTCCAGCTTCGCGTAATGCAAACCCGCCTTCGAGCCGGTGTTCGCTGGATTCACGCACGCCTCGCCACCGATGATGTGGCGATGGAACGCGTCCTTCACGAACGGCGTGCGGCTCTGGGCGTCCTTGCCGAACACACGCTCGCAGTTCGTCTCGTTCTCCGTGAACAACGGCGTCGCGCCGGGCGAGCCGTGGAATTTCAGCGCGCCAATTTGATACGGGAACGGCAGGTGCGCGAGCGGGTCAACGTCCTTCACGCCGACCTCCAGCGTGGTGTGCCTGGTGGAAATTTTTCCGAGCGTGATGGCGGGCACGGGTTTGCTCGGCGGCGTCCAACTCCAAGTGTTGCGAAACCAAAGTTGCGGGAGGACGTGGATGCTCGCTGCCTTCGCCGCGCGATTGCAAATCTCGATGCGGATGCACGTGTCGTCCGCGCCCGCCTTCGCGTATTCGATGAAGATGTCGAAGTAACGGTCGTCGTCGAAGATGCCCGTGTCGAGCAACTCGAACTCGCGTTCCTGCGGCGAGCGCTTCTGATTCTCCGCGATGAGTTGCGCGTAGGGAAATTCCGCCTGCGGATATTTGTAGAGGAACTTGCAGTAGGAATGCGTCGGCGTGGCGTCGAGGTGAAAATAATATTCCTTCACGTCCTCGCCGTGGTTCGCCTCGCTCGGCACAAGACCGAAGAGCCGCTCCTTCAAGATTGGATCGCGCCCGTTCCAAAACGCCCAGCCGAAGACGAGCAATTGATAACGGTCGCACCAGCCCGCGATGGCGTCCTCACCCCAGCGGAAAGTTTTGCTGCGCGCGAGGTCGTGCGGGAAAAATTTCCAAGCGTCGCCGTCCGCGCTGTAATCCTCGCGCACCGTGCCCCACGCGCGGTCGGAAACGTAAGTGCCCCACTTGCGCCACGGCGGGACGGGTTCGGTCGCGCGCTCGGACAGACGGGTTTGTTCGGCAGTGGTCACGGCGGCAATATGGCGTGAGGAAACTCAAAGCCAAGTCGCAAGGTGAGAACAAACTGCAGCGTCACAGTTTGGAGTGCGCGGGCATGTCGCTGCACTCCAAATCACGGCCGCTGACGAATCAAACTGCGGCTTTACGCGCCCGGTGCGTTTGCCTACTTTCCCGCGTTCCCAAACCAGTTTCCGGAAAAATTATGTCACCACTCTTTTTGAGCATCATGTTCCACGCGATTGGCGCGATGTCCGCCGCGTTCTGCTACGTCCCGCAAAAGTCGGCGCGCGGCTGGTCGTGGCAATCGTTCTGGCTCACGCAGGCGGCGTTCTGCTGGCTGATTCTGCCAATCGTCGGCGCATTCCTCACCGTGCCGGATTATTTATCCATCGTGCGACAAGTGCCGACGGATGTTTTGGTGCGGACGTTTTTGCTCGGCGCGGCTTACGGGATTGGTGGCACGGCGTTCGGCGTGGCGATTCGTTACGTCGGTTTTTCCATCACCTACGCGATGGCGATTGGTATCTCGATGGTGTTCGGCACGGCTTACGCGGTGGCGAAGGGCGATTCAACGATCGCCGCTGCGGGCGCGCATTTCGCGGCGTTCGTGGCGAAAACGGGTTCGCTGTGGGTCATCGGCGGCATGGCGATTGGGCTGGTGGGAATTTCTTTTTGCGGCGTGGCGGGAAAATTGAAGGAGAGCGACCACGCGCAACCGGGCGAAAAATTAAGCGGCGGCAGTCGTGCGCTGTTTGGCATTTTTCTCTGTGTCGCGGCGGGTTTGTTATCGGCGGTTTATGGGATGGCGTTGGCGGAAGGCGCGCCCATCGCGAAGTTGGCCGAGGCAAAGGCCGCCGGGCATTTGGTGTTGGGCATTAACGCCGCGACGTTCAGTAGTAACGCGATTTACCCGTTCTCGAACGCGGGTGCGTTTCTAACGACGGCGATTTACTGCCTCTGGTTGCATCGTAAACACAAGACGCTCGGCGAGGTCGTGAGCTTGCCCGAGGGCGCGGAACGCGCGAGCCTGCCGGTGAACTGGGTGATGGCAATTCTTACAGGCTGCTTGTGGTATGGGCAATTTTTCTTCTACGGCTTCGGCCATTTTTACATCACCAAAGTCGCGGGCTTCGAGTCCACGTGCTGGGCGGTGCACATGATTTTGCTCATCTTGCTCGGCACAGTCGTGGGCATCGTGTTCAAGGAATGGAAGGGCTGCAAGTTGCGCACTTATTTGGCACTCGGCTTGTCGCTCGCGCTACTCATCGCGGGCAAACTCGCGCTCGACTACGGAAATTTCCTCGGCCAAGAAGCCGCGAAGAAAGCCGCGCCCGCGACAACTACCGCGAACTAACCGGGAACTCCAACTCGACACACGTCGCGCGCGTCGGCTACTTTCCGCGCATGAATTTTCTCGTCACCGGCGGTGCTGGTTTCATCGGCTCGCACGTCTGCGAAAGTCTCCTCGGCAGCGGGCACGCTGTGTGGGTGCTGGACGACCTTAACGTTTTTTACGACCCGCAAATCAAGCAGCGCAATCTTCGCGACCTTAGCGCAGCGGGCGGGCAGTTTGAATTCATCCACGCCGACCTCACGGACGCGACGGCGGTCAATGCACTTTTCGCGCGCGTGGAATTTGATCAAGTCATCCATCTCGCCGCGCGCGCGGGCGTGCGTCCGAGTTTGGAAGAACCCGCGCTTTACCAACGCGTGAACGTCGAAGGCACGGTCAACATCCTCGAAGCCGCACGCAAGACGGGCTGCAAGAAAGTCACCATCGCGTCGTCGTCATCCGTGTAT
Source organism: Verrucomicrobiota bacterium (assembly GCA_046050965.1). Taxonomy (GTDB): domain Bacteria; phylum Verrucomicrobiota; class Verrucomicrobiia; order Limisphaerales; family JAFMIX01; genus JAFMIX01. The sequence continues at coordinate 3,942 of JBJOPC010000259.1, forward strand.
GGCGTGAATGCCAAGACGCCGTTCAGCGAGAGCGACCCCATCTTCTCCGCTATCTCGCCCTACGCCGCAAGCAAGCTTGCCTGCGAAGCGCTCGGCCATGTCTATCATCACATCTACGGACTCGATATCATCATGCTACGTTTCTTCACGGTCTATGGCCCGCGCCAGCGACCGGACTTGGCGATTCACAAATTTGCAAAACTCATTTCCGCTGGCAAAACCATCCCCGTATTCGGCGATGGCTCGACGGCGCGCGATTACACCTACATCACTGACATCGTAGACGGCATCATCGCCTGCACGAAGAACAACTTCGGCTTTGAAATCTTCAACCTCGGCGAATCCCAGACCGTCACGCTCGCACGGTTGATTGAACTGCTGGAAAAATCCCTCGGCGTGAAAGCGAAGATTGACCGCCAGCCCACGCAACCCGGCGACGTGCCAATCACCTTTGCCGACGTGAGCAAAGCCCGCGCGAAGTTAGGTTATAATCCGCACACGAAAATTGACGAAGGCATCCCGAAGTTCGTGGCGTGGTTCAAAGGCCAGTGAGTCGCCGGACGCGCTCGCTGCCAACGGTCAATTTACTGCCGCAACCACACGCTCATTTCGTTTGTGCCGCGATTGCCCCACGCGAAGTAGGGGACGAGGCGCGTGGAAATTTTCTGGGACGAAGTGGACGCGGCGGCGCGGTAAAGTTTTCCGTCCCACACGCCGCTGGGTTTTACTTTTAATTTTCCTTCGAGCGTGGTCACGTCGCCGAGCCGTGCGGCAGCGAAGTGCGGGGTGAACTTGGTGTCAGCGGAGATGTAAGCGTCGCCGACGCGCGCACCAGCGGGCAAGTCTGCGCCTTCGAGACAGTAGACGATTGGTCCGCGCTTGACGGCGAGTTGCCCGGCGTCCTCCTCAACGAGCGGGTTGGCTTCGAGGAATTGCACGGGCATGGGGAGGTCGAGTTCGATGGTGTCGCCAGATTTCCACGCACGGCGGAGTTCGACGTAGCTGCTGGAGTTGGCGGAGTGTGTCGCGCGCTCACGGTTCACGCGGAAGCTCGCGACGTTGGCCCAACCGGGAATCCGCAGCTTGAGGGAAAAAGTTTTGCCGCTTGTTTCCGCGACAGTAATTTTCACGCGACCGTTCCATGGATAATCGGTTTCTTGCGTGAGCTTCACCGCCGCGCCGTCGGCGAACGTGGTGGCGAGGGTGCTGCTGCCGTAGAGATTTACCCAAATGGTGTCGGCAGATTTCGCGTAGGCGTAACCCGCGCTCTCGGCGAGGGTGCGCGCGAGATTCGGTGGGCAACAAAACGAACTCACGAACGGCACACGCACGCGTGGCCAGCGCAAATCAGCGGGCAGTGGTTCGGTGACGCGCAGCGGGTTGGTGTAGAAAAAGTTCGTGCCGTCGAGACTGCCGCCGGCGAGGACGCTGTTGTAAAGCGCGAGTTCGGCCACGTCCATGTAGCGCGCTTCGCCGGTGAGCAAGAACATCCGCCAATTCCACATGACGTTGCCGATGTTGGCGCAGGTCTCGGCGTGAGCGGTGGTGTTGGGGAGTTGGTAGTTGCGGCCGTAGGCTTGGTGGATGCGCGTGATGTTGGTCTGCGTCTTGGCGGCGTCGGGCGACGCGCCGTCGTAGAGCGCGCCGCACGCGCCGGTGACGTAGATTTTTTTCTCAATCAAATTTGTCCACACGCGCGCCAGCACGGGGAGCAAGTGGGTGTCGCCAGTTTCCGCGAATAAATCCGCTGCGCCTGCGTAGAGGTAATTCGCGCGCACGGCGTGACCGGCGATTTCTTTTTGATCGGCGAAGGGAACGCGGTCTTGATTGTCGTCGCCGCCGTCGGTGATGAGGCTGCGCTCGGCGAAGAGTTTTTGCGCGAGCGCGAGGAAGCGCGTCTCGTGCGTCTCGCGAAACAAATCCACCAAGCCCATGTAGTGCGAGGGGCAAACGGAACTGCGCGCGGATTCGGGCGGGCGATTGCTGAAGGTGTCGGCGAGGAAATCGGCGGCGCGGATGGCGGCGTGGAGCAAATTAGTTTTGCCGGTCACGCGGTGATGCAGGCACGCGGTGGTCATCAGGTGGCCGAGGTTATACATCTCGAAGTTGTTGCGATCGCGGAAAGGCGCGGCGTTGGTGTCGCCGTTGCGCGCGGCGATTTGGACGGGTGTGTGCAGGTAGCCATCGGCGCGCTGGGCTTGCGTGATGATGCTGATAGCGGACTCGGCTTGCGCGGCGAGCGCGGGGTCGTTGGTGACGGCGAGCGTGGCGAGTGCGGCCTCGAGGAACTTGTAGTAATCGCCGTCGTTGAAGGCTGCGCCACGCGCGCGACCCTCGGCGAGACCAGCTGCGATTTCAAAATTACGGAGGAACTGCGTGTAGTTCGTGCCGTTCATCACGCGCGCGAGTCCGGGGATGGTTTCGGTGCGGCAAGTCTCGAAGCGTTGCGCCCAGAAGCCGTGCGTCCAGCGCGCCTCGGCGAGGCCGGTGGGCTGGACTTGCGCAAACGGGCTGTCGGCAAACACGCGCGTGGCGAGCAGCAGGAGGAGTAAGGAGAGGGTGTGGAAATTCATGATGGGATATTAGTTGGCGACGGCGCAGGGGGCGAGGATGGCGTCGGTCATGCCGTGGATGATTTTTTTGTCGGCGGGGCAAATCGTGGCGAGCACACCGCCGAGGGTTGGGCGAGCGGAATCAATTTCGCCAGCGACAAAATAATACGGACACAGCCGCGCGCGACCTTGCATGGGGACAGTTGTGTTCTTCTCGAAATCAAACCACGCGCTCTCGACGAGCTTGGGTTTCTCAAACGTTTGCAGCACGAAGGGCGAGGTGGGAAAGCTGGCGATGGCTTCGTCCACGGCGGCGGCCCACTCGCCTTGCGCGAGGTCGCTGCCGAGGGAGACGCCGCGCGCGCCCCATGCGCGGGGGGAGTAGCCGGAGATTTTGAGGATGAGTTCGCGGTCGCGTTGGGAGAGGGTTTTGAGCTGCGTCCAGTCGGTGAGTTCGAGGCGAGGCAGGGCGGCGTGGGGCGGTAGCGGCGTGGGGTCCACGACCCAAGTGTAGGGAATGATTTTTTTGAGGCGCGAGAAAAAGTTGTCGCCGAGTTCCTGCCGCCAGAAGTTTTGGAGATGGCGATTCCAGAAGAGGGCGAACCAAAGTTTTTCCTCAAAGATGGGTTTGGGCGGCGGGGTGAGGTGGATTTTTTTCTCGGCGGCGAGGGCGAAAATCTGCGGGGCGTTGGCGACGTTGGCCAAATCGAACAGCTCAAAGAAACGGTAGATGGCGTCGCCGTCCGCGAAGTTGGTAAAGGTGGGGTTTTGAGTTTTAAGTTTTAAGTTTTTAGTTTGAGCGGCGAGCCATTCCATTTCGGGGCGGTAGCTGGCGGATTCTTCGGAGACGATGAGGTGGACATTTTTGGCGTCGCCGAAAATGGAAGCGAAGCCGTCAATCATGCCGCGCGCGCCGCCGAGGATTTCAAGTTTTGAGTTTTGAGTTTTAAGTTTTGAGTAAGTCGCATTCAGCCACGCGGTGAGGCCGATGCCGCCGGGGACGCTGTCGAGTTCAGTGAGGCGGAAGCCATCGCCGGTGAGGAGGAGGTCGGGGCGGATGACGCGGGGGACTTCGTTTTTGAAGGCGGCGTGGCGCTGGAGTTCTACGAGGGCGGCGGGCTTGCCTTGATCTAAAAGTTGTGCGACCCACGCGGGTTGTTTGCCGGCCACGCTCTGGCGGTAGAGGAGGTTGGCGGCGCGGTAGAACTGGAGGAGGACGCGGCCTAGGGTTTGCAGTTCGTCCGCGAGTTTGGCGTCGAGCGGGAATGGTTCAGGCGCGATGCGCCACGACTGCCCGGCGAAAAGTCCGTCGGGCGGCAGCGAGTCGCGGATGAAATGAGCGCGTTCCATGCAGAGATGATTGTCGGGGTCGCGGCGGCTGGCAATGTTGCGTTTGCAAAACGAAAAACCGGCTGGCGGTGAGGCCAGCCGGTTGGTGAAAGTGGCGGGTGATTTATTGCCGTGAGGGCGTGTTGTTGATGGGCGGACCGGAGAGGAAAATTCCGCTTTCGGTGCTGTCAATGAAGTAGCCGCCGACGAAGTTGAACAGCGGCAGCGACACGCTGCGGTAGGGCAGCGGCTTGTTGATGTCGAGGAGGAGGCAGCGTCCGCTCAAGCGACCGAGCAGGGAGTTGTAAGTGGGATTGTCCACGATGTTGGTGTCGGTGATGGTGAATTGGCCGCTCAAGAACGGAGCTTGATAGAGCAAGTAACTGTTGGTGAGCGACGGGCCAGCGAAGAAGGCGACGCCATCGGGGAATTCGGGAGCAACGCCGTCGTAAGCGCAACCGACGCCGAAGGTGTAGTTGGTGAAGCCCGCCGGATAAAGTGTGCGCGAGGGAGTTTTAATCCAAGTGAGTTGGCCGAGAACGACGTTGCTGGATTGGAGGTTGAGGCTGGCGCGGGCGGAGGTGATCGGCATATCGGCTTGGAAGATGGAACGCGCGGCGGCGAAGGCGGGATGTTGACGCGGCGTCTTGCTGGTCTTGAGCCCTTGAAGCACGGGCGCGGAATTACCGGCATCGGCGAATTGCAGCCAGCCGCAGATGAGTGAGCGGAACGTTTTCACGCGCGCGCCGGAGCCTTCGTTGCTGGCCAAGGCGTAGAACGGCATCTCACCGTTTTGGCTGATGCCCGAAGCGAGCGTGTGATAGGCAACGCCGTCGCAGAGTTCGCCGCCCGCGCTCACCGCGCCGGAATCGGAAATATTTACCGAGGCGAAGCCAAGGCCGAACGGCACGGGATTGGTCTGCGCGTTGTTGCCCGGGAAGAAAGTGTTGTAACCGGGGATGACGAGATTGTATTTGCCGGCGAAGGGTGTGTTCGTCGCGACTTTCACGGCGTGAATGGAAGAGAGCCAAGTTTCGCCTTCGCTGTTGGCGGCGACTGTGCCGTCCATGGTTCCGTCAAAATTCGCTTGGAGGTTGAAGTCCAGTGCGGTGCTGCCGCTGGTGGGCAGGACGGTGCCGTCGGCGATGCCTTGGCCGGTGAGGTTGAAGCGACCGACGAAAGTCACCGGGTGGTTGTTGACCCAAAGTTGGCAAGTGAAAAGCGCACGTTGATCCAGCACGAGGCGGAAGAAACCAGAGCTGGCCATGTCCGTGCCGCTGGCGTTGGTGAACAGCCCGTAGTAAATGCCGGCGGCGTTCACGAACGGATTATTGGTGAACGTGGCGGTGAGCGCGAGGCCGGGCGACATGGTGAAGGTCTTGACGGTGTTCACCGTGAGCGGGAGCAAGCTTTGTTGCGGCGGGAGGTTGTCAGTCCATTTTACGAACGCGCTGTTCACGTCGTTCGGGATGGCGGTGAGCGTGTAGCTGCGCCCAACGACGAGGTCGGAGGTGATGGTCGAGACGGGCGAGACGTGGCCGTTGCCAACCACGTTGAACGTGAGCGGTTGCGGGCCGGAGTAGACGTAGGTGCGGGTGACGGGCGCGGACGGCACACCGTTCACATCTTCCGCTAGCACGGTGATGACGTTGGTGATGGCGGTGTGGGTGAAGAAGAAATTCCAATTGGTCGTGCCGCTGGCGACGTTGGTGACGGCGCCGCCGTTGATGCCGTAGAGGATGCGGGCGATATTGGTGGTGCCTTTGCTGGCCGTGCCACGCACGAGGAGCGCGGCGGTGGAGAACCACGCGCCGTCGGCGGGCGAGGTGATGCTGTTGGTGGGCGCGGTGGCAGTGGTGGGCGCGTCGCCGACTACGATGTCATCCCAGTTGCCGATGGGGCCGGTTTCGTAACTATAGAGATGAATTTGCGTGATGCTGCCCATCGTGGCATCGCGGAAAGGCAGTGAGCCCTTCGGCACTCCATTTACCGATAAGCTGGTAGTTTTATTGGTCCAATCAATCAACACTTCCAGCGAATACCAAGTGTCAGCCGAGTAGGGGATGTCGAGTTCTCCGCTGGCAGTGTATTGAACGATGTTGCCGTCATTCCTAAAATAAACAAAGAACACGCTCTTGGATGAGGTAATCGTGTCATCTCCCACCACGACGTAAGTGCCGTGCTTACCGGCGTTGCTGGATTTGGCTTTCCACGCAATCCGTGCCGGCTGGCTACCGGGCGGCAATGTGCGCTTGAGGCCATTCAGATGGCTGTTGGCGACGGTCATGTTCATCGTCAATGAGTAA
>JBJOPC010000260.1:0-2875 GCA_046050965.1 Verrucomicrobiota bacterium
CAACTCCTCGTCGGCGAACGGCAGGCGCGGCCCGGCGATGACGAGCAACTGGCAGTCGGCGGGAACTTCGTTCGCACCAAGCAGCGACAGTTTTTCCCACGGCGCGTTGGCTTCTTCGGTCAGCAGCGCGGCGAACTTGGCGTAGCCGTGCGGCTGCTCGGCTTTTTCGGGATCGTGCTCGCCGTGGCCGGTGAGAAAACAAACTTTGAACTGGCGCGGGTTCGCCAAATTGAAAATTGCCGTGGTGAACAGCAACTCGCCGCGAAATGCGATGCGCCGGAATTCTTTCGACTTGCCGGAGACGACGGCGTTGGCGTCGTAGTCGGAAAGTTCGTTTTCATAAACCACCTTCGTGCGACCATCGCAGTCGAAGATGACAAAGTCTTTGCCTTTGAGCGTGGTGAGTTTGTATTTGGCGAGCAGCAGTTCGGCGCGCGACGGCTCGCGCGTGGGGTCAATCACCTTGAGCGTGACGTGCGGCGAAGCGTAAGTGTATTCGCGCAGCAGCGTGGTGGTGAGCGCCGCGAGTTCCTCTTGGTCGCGCGTGTCGAAAAAAATCGTGACGCGCACGTCGTTCGTGAGCGAGGCGAGCACGCGCACGGTCTGCGACGAGAGTTGCGAACGGCGCGTGTCAAGATCGCGGCGCACGAAGTGACGCGCGGCGAGGTAATTCAGCATCACCACGACGGCGAGCGCGGCGGCGACGGCGATGAGCGCGTTCAAGCGGCTCGCAACCTTGCGGCGCGTGGAGAACGTGGGGTTGGAAAAATCGTCGTCAGTCATGGTCATCTCCAGCGGCGGCTTTCCACCACGCGCAACGTGAGGAACAAAAACGAAACCGTCAGCGTCGCGAACAGCACGACCGCGCGCGAGTCCAGCACCCCGCGCGCAAAGTCGTCCATGTGGTCAATGAGGTTGCAGTAAGCGAACACTTGCGCAGCCACGCCGGTGTCGGCGTCGAGGCGGTTGCCGAGGAAGCTCACGAGGAACAGCGCCACGCCGCCGCAGAGCGCGAGCATCGCCGCGATGATTTGGCTGCGCGTGAGCGCGGACGCCAGACAGCCGAGCGCCATGAACACGCCGCCGAACAAACCGAGTCCCACGAACGCGCCGCCCACGCTCGCCAAATCCACCGCGCCCGGTTCGCTCGTGAACCGGCGCAGCAAGAGAATCATCGCGAGCAACGGCAGCCACATCACGACGAAGAAAATCCACGCGGCGGAGAATTTCGCCAGCACGACCTGCGCGTCGGTGATGGGCGTGGTCATCAGCGTTTCAAACGTGCCGGTGAATTTTTCCTGCGCGAACAGCCGCATGGTGATGACCGGCGTGGCGAGCAGCACGATAAGCCAGAAGAACGGCGTGGCAAAAAAGATTTCGGTAATCGGCAGCGGGGTGGAAATATCCGCGAGATTTTTCACCATCACAAAAAAGCTCAAGCCCATCAGGAACGTCGCGGCGGCGATGACGGTGTAGCCGGTCATCGAGAAAAAATAAGCCGAGAGCTCGCGGCGCGTGAGGGTGCAGTAGGCGTTCATCAGTCTTCGTCCTCGTTCTGCGGTTTAGTGAGCCGGACGTAAATATCTTCGAGCGAATGGCGGTTGCGCGTGAGTTCGCGCAGCGGCCAGCCGCGTTGATGCACGGCGACGGCAACTTGCGTCCGCAAGTCTTCGCCCGCGCGCGGCGTGAGCGAGCAACGATGAAACCCGCCTTCCGCCGGTTGGATGTCGAACAGCGCGACGGCGTCCATTTCGTCCCAACACTTTTTCAGTTCGGCCAGCGGCGCGGCGACTTCCGCGATGACCGCCACGCTTTTGTTCATCTGCTCCTGCAAACTGTCCGGCGTGCCTTCGGCGAGCATCTGGCCTTGCCGCAAAATAATCATGCGACTGCACGTCAACTCGGCTTCGTGCAGCAGGTGCGTGGAAATTAGAACTGTGTGTTTCTGCGCGAGGTCTTTGATGAGCTGGCGCACGGAGCGAATCTGATTCGGGTCGAGACCGATGGTTGGCTCGTCGAGGATGATCAATTCCGGCTCATGCACGAGCGCGTCCGCGAGGCCGACGCGCTGGCGATAACCTTTGGACAAATGGCCGATGATTTTTTTGCTCACGTCGGTGAGCGCGCACTGTTGCAAGACGGCGTCCACGCGGTCGCGGGATTTTTGTTTGCCGAGACCTTTGAGGCGCGCACGGAATTTCAGATACTCGCGCACACGCATTTCGGGATAGAGCGGATTATTTTCCGGCATGAAGCCGAGGCGGCGGCGGACTTCGAGCGATTGCGTGAAAACATCGTAGCCTGCCACGCGCACCGTGCCGCTGGTGGCGGGCAGGAAGCCGGAGAGAATCCGCATCGTCGTGCTTTTGCCCGCGCCGTTCGGACCGAGCAGGCCGACGATCTCGCCGCGCGCGACCTCGAACGATAAATCGGAAACCGCCGTGTGACCCGCGTAACGCTTGGTCAGGCCGACGACTTCAATCATGGGGCTGGAACTGCTCATCAAATTCAGGCGGAAACTGTAACTGGAAAACGCGCGTGACGGCGAACTAAAATTCCGTCCATCCGCTCACCGCACTAAAACCTCCACGGTCGCGTTCGCCAGCGAAGTTTGCACGAACGGCCCTTGCTGCGTGCGCTGCTGCACGACGACGCCTAGCTTAACTTTTTCACCCGGATTTTTTGCGTGGAGAATTTTGGCGAACGCAACGAAATCATCCGGCGATTGGCCGTCAATGCCTGTCACCACCACGCCGGGTTGCAGCCCGGACTTTTCATCCTTTGTGTCCGTCGCCGTGACGATGAAACCGTGCGCGACCGGCAGCCGCAGCGACGTGGCGAGTGCGGGCGTGATTTCTTGGAGCGAGAGTCCCAG
>JBJOPC010000261.1:0-4295 GCA_046050965.1 Verrucomicrobiota bacterium
ACACGTTGGAATATTTTGCCTCGTTTCGCACAAACTGGAATCGCGACATTGAAGCTGACCTCCTACGCCGCTTCCAACTCGATCCCGCCAAGAAAACCACCGCGCTCTCCAAAGGCCAGCGCACGCAGCTCGCGCTCCTCGGCGCGATTTGTCCCGAACCCGAACTGCTCGTGCTCGACGAACCCACCAGCGGTCTCGACCCCATCGTGCGCCGCGAATTCATCGAGACCGTCATCGGCGCTTATCAATCCGGCGATCCCTCGCGCCGCACCGTGTTTGTTTCCACGCATTTGATTTCCGAGTTCGAGGGTTTGATTGACGCCTTCACCATCATCGAGCAAGGCCGCGACCTGCTCACGATGGAAGCTGACGCCGCGCGTGACCGTTTCAAAAAAATCCGCGTTCGCTTCGCCGAAACTCCGTTGAAGCTGGAACTGCCCGGCGCGCTCGACGTGAAACAAACCGGGCGCGAAGCCGAAATCCTCTGCAACGGCAACAGCGAATCGCTCCTTGAAAAACTCCGGGCGCTCCGCCCCGAAGAAGTGCGCTGCGAAGCCCTCACCCTCGAAGAAATCTTCGTCGCCAGCGACGTTTTGAAAAAGGCCAAGCTGTGAACCTGCGCCCACCATTTTGGAGTGCGGCGACACGTCGCCGCTTTCCGACTGGGAGACATGTCTCCCAGTTACAAAGCGCGGTCATGCCCGCGCACTCCAAACCGAAACGCCCACACTTTCACCCACTGTCATGAACGCCTACGTCAAAAAAGAAATCCGCCTGCTGCTCCCGGAATTTGCCGCCGCGATACTGACCGCCATCGTCTCGGCGTGGATGAAATCCCGATGGCCAGCGCTTCCCAACCTTGCGGACGCTTACCTTGCCCTCACCGTCGTGAGCGCGCTGTGGCTCGGCATTACTTCATTCGGTTGTGAATTTAACAACAACGCCTTTGGCGCACTGCTCGCACAGCCGATTACCAAGCTGCGCGTCTGGCGAATAAAAATGTCCTGTCTTGCTGCCGCCTACGCTCTGATCACGTTAGCGTGGTTCGTCGCTCTAAAAATTGACGCCGTGGAGAACGCCAGCGGAAACGCGTTTTATATTTTCGGAGCGGCTTCAGTATTTCAATTGGGAGTGTTGCAGAGCCTCGCCATGATTTGCGGTGCGCTCTGCTTCACGCTGCTGCTGCGGCAAACGGCGTCGGCATTTTGGTTCGCACTGCTGCTGCCGATTTTTGGCAATCTCATCGTCACCGCCGTCGCCACTTGGCTTTGGGGCGGCGCGACTTCCAAGATGACCGCCACGTTTTTGCTCGGCTATTCCGCCATCACCTTTTTCTTCGCGCGGCGATTGTTCCTGCGCGCGCAGGACGTGGCGTGGACGGACGGCGAACTCGTCGTGCCGGAATTGCGCGGGCTGGCGCGGTTCAAATCAGTTTCTGCCACCACGCGTCCACGGCGTCCGCGCGCCGCGTTGCTCGTGAAGGAATTTCAATTGCACCAAGCGTATGTCTTGCTCGCGGGCGCGCTCGCGCTGCTGCATCTCGGCGTGTTGGCGGCGCGGAAGTTTGGAAATTTTGCCTACAACTCGGAAGCGCGGTTTGCGCTGGAAGCCTTCTGGACGCTCTGGCTCGTCATGCCGTTGGGCGTGGGCTGCGCCGCCGTGGCGGAAGAACGCAAGCTCGGCACGCTCGAAGCGCAGCTCTGTCTGCCAGTGAAACGCCGCACGCAATTCGCGCTCAAGCTCGCCGTGGTGCTGCTGCTGTCCGTGCTGCTCGGCGCGGTGATGCCTTATTTGTTCGAGGGCAAACGCATCCTGATGACCGCGCCGCATCTATCGGCGGAGTTTGAAAAAATGGTCAGCCAATCCGCGTCCGCCAACTGGACGCTGGAAATCATCCGAGAAATTTTGTGGGCAAGTCCGTCGCTCGTTCTCTTCGTCGCTCCGGCCATCATCGGCGCGCTGGCGTTCTTCGTCTCCACGCTCACGCGCAACACGCTGCAAGCGTTTGCTCCGGCGATGCTGCTCTGCTTCGCCGCCGCCGCGCTGCTCGGCACGGCGTGGTTGCCCGAAGGACTTTTTCAATATCCGCTCTGGCGCGGCGCGCTGATTTATTTCATCGGCGTTCCCCTCCTGCTCGTCGCACTCGTGCGACTGGCGTTTGGGAATTTTCAACGGGTGCGCGTGGCCGGTGCGCTCTGGTTCCGCAACGCCCTCACGCTGCTCGCCGCCGTTGCGTTCGCGATGACGCTCACGACCGCCCTCTACCATCGCGCGTGGGAATTTCTCCCCGGCAGCGAACCCACGCACGGCGTGGCGCGCATCGCGAGTCCGCGCGGCGTGGAATTAAAAATATCGCCCAATTTAAAGTTGATCGCGCGCTTGCCCGACGGCCGTGTTTGGTTAGGGCGATTGGATTTTCCATTTGAAAGATTGCTTCCGTTTGCGCGCCTCGATTTGAAAGTTGAAGGCAAATTCCTCGCGGGCGCAGGCTGGCAAGACGCTAGCGTGGGCATCTGGGACACGGTGGCGATTCGTCTGGACGGCAGCCTGTGGGTTTCGGAAGCCAACGAGAGTTACGCCGCGACGAACTGGTGGAAGATGCCCGTCCCGGCCAGCATGACCCAGCTCCATCAACTCGGCAGCGACCATGATTGGAAACAAGTGTTGGCACTTCGCACTTCCGCTTTTTTGTTAAAAACCGACGGCTCGCTCTGGGAATTGGGAACCCACGATTTCGAGTTCAGCAAAACCAATCACTGGCCCGGGCTGGAAAAATTCACGCCCCACCGACTCGGCACGGATTCCGATTGGGCCACGATGGGGTCGTTCTCCTACCGCATCTATTTCCGCAAACGAGATGGGGAGTTGTGGATTGCCCCGATGGAAAACGGCATGAACGCAAAAATCGTCAATGGGCATCCTTGGCGAGTGGGTTATGTCTTTATCGGATCCTTATCCAATAGCACCAGCTTCGTCTGGCGCACGGAAGCACACGGTGAAACGGGTGACCCCGACTGGGGAAAAGGTCGGTTCCGTGTCGGCGTCGGTGATGATGGAACTTTGCGAGTTTGGGCGGACTATGTTTTTAAAGAGTGGACGTCACCCAATACCACTTTGACAGTTCACCACCCTACGCGCGAGTTCTGCCTCAACGCGCAGGACATCCGCCTCGGCAACGAGACCAACTGGCTCGCAGTGGCGAGTGATGAAGAATCCGTCGTCGCACTCAAGTCCGACGGTTCGCTGTGGCACTGGCATTTTCCAGTCGGCTCCACTTCCCAGCTAGCCACCGCCTACGCCACACAACTCGGCACGCGCACGGATTGGCTCGGCATTGTCGGCACTTACGCTGGCGTGACTACGCTCGCTGCCGACGGCAGTTTGTGGCACTGGCAATTTGATTCGCCGTGCGGTTATCTGGGTTCGCACTCCGACAACGAGAATGCCATGCTCGACCCGCTGCTAGGCTTCTCGCGCCACCCGCACCGGCTCGGCAATATTTTTGACGCGGAGAAATAGCGGAGCGGTCTCCACCGTCGCCGCCGACGTAGTCGGCGCAAAACTTCCCGCGAGGCAAAGACGAATCCCAAGCGCGAAGGCCACAATTGAAACCATAACCGAATGCGCCGACTTACGTCGGCGGCGACGCTATTTTTCTTCGCGCGCCGCCACGTTCGCTCTGGAAATTTTCCCAGCACTGCGGCTAACTTGGCCGCGATGAACCGCCGTTTCCAAATCCGCCGCTGCGTGATTGACGACCTGCCCGCGCTATTGCCGCTCTGGCGCAGCATGGAATTCCCCGCGCTCGAACTGGAGAAACGTTTCGCCGAATTCCAAGTCGCCGTGGACGCCGACGGCGCGCTGCTCGGCGCGATAGGATTCTCGATGGCGGACAAGCACGGCTGGATTCGCCACGAGGCGTTTGTGGATTTTGGTTTGGCGGAGGAATTGCGCGGGCTGTTCTGGCAGCGGTTGCACACGCTCGCGGCGAATCACGGTTTGCACCGGCTTTGGACGCGCGAGACTTCGCACACTTGGCGCGAACTGGAATTTCGCCTTGCCGACGCGCCCGCGTTGGAAAAACTGCCCGCCGATTGGCGCAAGCTCGAAGACAAAAATCCTTGGCTCACGCTGCCACTGCCCGCCGAGGCCGCGATGCAAAAGCTCGCCGAAACCGGCGACGTGGAATCGCTGCTCGAAATGCACCGCGCCGAAGCCGACCGCACGTTCGCGCGCGTGAAGTTGCTGCACAACGCGTCGCTGGGGCTGGCGTTGCTGCTGGGATTTTTTGTATG
>JBJOPC010000262.1:0-21643 GCA_046050965.1 Verrucomicrobiota bacterium
GCGCAAAGACCGCGCACTTCTGCTCCATGTGCGGCCCGCACTTCTGCTCGATGAAGATCACCGAAGACGTCCGCAAATACGCCGCCGAACAAGGCATCGCCGAGGAAGAGGCGCTGAAAAAAGGAATGGAAGAGAAGTCGAAGGAGTTTGCCGAGAAGGGCAGCGAGCTTTACGCGAAGGCGTGAATTTGAATGGGCGGCGGAGCACCGCCGCCCTACCGTGATTAGATTTGGCAGGGCAGAGCTGCTGCTCTGCCCAAACTAAAAAGTTTTTTTACGGTCGCCAATGAATCACGGCTTCTTCACCCGGATGTGCAGCAGTTTCTTCGTCCCGCCAATAAAGACGAACGTAAAGCTCCTCGGCTAGTAGTCTTTCGCCAGAATCCCGACGGTCAGTGTCATCCGCCAACCGGCGGGAAGTTTGGGCGGCGCGGCAGCGCCGCCCTACCGTGATTTAATTTTGGTAGGGCAGAGCTGCCGCTCTGCCCATTTTAATTCCCCATCCACGTTTGGCGGCGGAGCACCACCGCCCTACCGCAAAAAACTTTCCCAACCGTCAGCGATACGTTAAAAAATCGCCATGAGCGAAACGCCTTTCCACGAACCGGGCCGTCACACGCCGGCCAAAGGGGTTCACGTTTCGCTCGGCGGACCGAACTGGGTTTTCCTCACCGTCTGCACAGAGAAACGCGAACGCTGGCTGGCGCAAACTTCCGTGCAAAGCGCTTTGCACGACATCTGGGAACACAAGGCGACGGCGTGGTTAGTGAGTGATTATCTCCTGATGCCGGATCATCTGCATCTGTTCTGTGCGCCGCGTGATTTGAAATTCACCATCGAACGTTGGATGGGTTTCTGGAAAGACCGGCTCGCGAAAACGCTGCCAGACGCGGGGAAGTTTCAGGCCGGTGGTTTTCATCACCGGTTGCGCGACGGTGAAAGCTACGCGCAGAAGTGGCAATACGTCCGCGAGAATCCGGTGCGGGATGAATTGGTGAAGCGGCCGGAAGATTGGCCCTATTTCGGTCGGGTGCATGAGATTCGGTTTTCGGCGGATTGAAAATTTGGGCGGAGCGGCAGCTCCGCCCTACCACGATTTTAATTGGTAGGGCAAAGCTGCCGCTTTGCCCACTCTTGAAGATTAGGTTATTTTGCTGGCAACAAACCAAACTATGAAAAAAGAATTGTCCCCAAAACAGCGCGACGAGTTGCTGGCCGCGTTGAAAGCCCGGTTTGAAAAGAACATGACCCGCCACCAAGGTTTGGTGTGGGCCAAGGTGCAGGCGCGGTTGGAGGCCAAGCCGGACAAGCTGTGGTCGCTCGCGGAAATGGAACGCACCGGCGGCGAACCGGATGTGGTCGGTCAGGATAAAAAATCGGGCGAGTTCCTCTTCATGGATTGTTCCGCGCAAAGTCCCAAGGGCCGCGTCAGTTTTTGCTACGACCGCGCGGCGTTGGATTCGCGCAAGGAACACAAACCCAAAAACTGCGTCCTGGATGCGGCGGCGACCATGGGCGTGGCGGTGTTGACGGAGGAGGAATATTTCGCGCTGCAAAAGCTGGGCGAGTTCGACACGAAGTCATCGTCCTGGTTGCAGACGCCGGTGGAGATCCGGGAACTCGGCGGCGCGATCTATGGGGATCGTCGTTACAACCGCGTCTTCATCGGCCACAACGGCGCGGACTCCTACTACAGCGGCCGGGGTTTCCGTGGCTCGCTCCGAGTTTGAGGATAATTTTTCCCAAAAGAAAAACCCGCGCCGTTTGCGAAGCGCGGGTTGTTTTATGAAATGGTTTTAGTTCGGTCTTACGCCCACGCCGCGAGAATGGCGTTGGCTTGCACCACTTGTTCGGGCGCGCCGGTGAAGTTGTATTTGAATTTGCCGGCGTGGCAGGTGACTTCGACTTGGATGGTGTCGAGGCCTTGCTTCTTCATGCGCAGGCGGAGTTGTTTGTAGTTTTCACGGACGCTGTGGTCGCGGAGGCTATTAATCATGGTGCAGCTTCCGTCCACGCTGACCGCATAGCAATGTAATTGCCCAATTACTTCGCACCGTAAGCCCGCTCTAGCCGCGTAAATTCTTCCGCCGAGATGGGCAGAACGCAGCCGTGCCGCAACGGGAACGGGAATTTGAAACCCGCGCCCGGCTTGAACTGCCCGCCGCTCAAGTCTTCCGTCACGAACGGTTCGTAGCCGGAGTGTGTTCGGTAGTGATCGAAGATGAGACACCACGTCGCCGGTTTTTCCTTCGTGGCGGGTTTGAGTTGGTAACACTCCGGGCCTTCGTAGCCGCGCAGATTGGCGAGAGAGAAATTCGTCGCGGCGCGCCACGGACCGAGCAGGTTGGTGCTCACTTCCATGGTGATGGCTTTGAACTCCTCGTCTTTGGAGAAGCGATAATAATTGCCCCGTTCGCGCACGATGTCCGTGTCAATGACGTGCCGTGGTTTCTCAATGTAAATAAACGGCGCACTGAACGTCACGAAGTCCTTCGTCCACGCCGCCCAGATGCGTTGCTTGCCGAACTGATCGCGGCCCGTGGTGGACGCCCAGAAGGTGAGATACTCTTGGCGCGTCTCGTCATACACCGCTTCGGGCGCCCATGTGCAACCGGCGTCGTCCGGCGCAAGCTTCACCAGACGCGACGCCGACCAATCTACGAGGTTGGTGGAATCCCAGATGACGATGGACTGGCTGCCTTCGGTGACGTGGCGTTTCCAATCCCCGTTGAAATGCGTCGAGAGATCCGTGGCGAGCAGGTAAAACTTTTGGCCGTCGTGGGCGCGGACGAGATACGGGTCGCGCACGCCCTTCTCGCCGAGCGAGCTGACGAGCACGGGCTTGGTTTGGTTAAGCTCCTGCCACTGTTGCCCGTCGTGACTGACGACGAAATAAATCTGTTCGCTCAACGGCGTCGTCTCGCTTTTGAAAGTCGTGAACAGGAAGCCGCCTTCGCCCGCCACGGCGGCGGTGGCGTTCAACAGGGCGAGCCAGCAAAACAGAATTTTCATCGGGCGGAGGATGGCGGCACGCAGAATATTTTCAACCTTGTTGCGCGGGGAATATCTTCTGGCGCGGGCGCACACCTTTAACCATGCTGCCCCCCGCGATGAAAAATTCCGGCTCCAAAACGCAGTCAGAGATTCGCAGCCAGCGTAGGCATGGCATCGGTTTGCTCGTCATCGGCTGGCTGGCACTGGCGACGGCGGTTCCGTTTTATTTGCAGGCGCGCACGTTCAA
Source organism: Verrucomicrobiota bacterium (assembly GCA_046050965.1). Lineage (GTDB taxonomy): Bacteria > Verrucomicrobiota > Verrucomicrobiia > Limisphaerales > JAFMIX01 > JAFMIX01. The sequence continues at coordinate 3,241 of JBJOPC010000262.1, forward strand.
CGCGACCGCGCTGCACGCGCCGGGCAAGATTGTGGAGATGGTCGTGGAGCTGTGCCATCGCAAGGCAGGTGAGTTGGATGAGCATCGTTATATCCCGGTGTTTGCTTTTGCGGATAAATCTGGCGCGACGCATATCGTCCATTCGCGGGTGACTTCCACTCATCCAGAATTCGCGGTGGGCGACGCGGTGGAGGTGTTGTATCTGGCCGACGCGCCGGAAGACGCGAAGCTCAACGAGTTCTTCATGCTTTGGCTGTGGCCGTTGGTGTTCGGTGGCATCGGGCTGGTGCTAGTTGTCGTAGGACTAATTCTTTTGCAAGGCGCGGTGGCGTGGGCGCGGATGGCAGCGCGTTGAGGCTACAAAATGGATTTGGTTTTTCGCGCGCGTGACTTAGACTCTCCGGCCATGCTCGAACCACTCGACAATCCGACGATTCGCAAATTCAAAGCCGCCGCGCAACACCTCGAACCCATGCTCAAGGTGGGCAAGGCGGGCTTGAGCGACGGTTTTATCAAGGAAGTCGAATTCGCGCTGACGCAAAAAGAACTCGTGAAGATTAAGTTCGCCGAGTTCAAGGATCAAAAAAAGGAACTTGCGCCGCAACTCGCCGAGCGCACCCACAGTCACCTCGTCATGCGCGTGGGCAACGTGATGGTGCTGCATCGCCCGCGTCCGGTGGTGGAAGTTTCATCCGCAGATTCCGCAGATTGACGCAGATTTTCTGCTCATCTGCGCAAATCTGTGAAATCTGCGGACGCCCCGTCTTAAATAAAAAAGTTTTTTTATCATGCTCATCATTCGTGACCTCAAGATAACGCTCGGCGCGCGTGTGCTGTTCGAGAACGCCTCCTTCTCCGTCAATTACGGCGAACGCGTCGCGCTTGTCGGCCCCAACGGCGCGGGCAAGACGACGCTCTTTTCCATCATCCTCAAGCAGCGCGAGCCGGATTCCGGCGTCGTCGAACGCGACGAGTGGACGATGGTCGGTCACTTGCCGCAAGAGGGCGAAGCGCTCGGCGACGAGACCATCATGGACGTGGCCACCGGGCGCGTGGATGAATTGCCCGCGCTGGAAAAGCGGTTGCACGAAATGGAAAAAACCGGCGACGTGGCGTCCGCCGAATACATGGAAGCCCATGCCAAGCACGACAAGCTCAACGACCCCGAGGTGGAAGTGAAAGCGAAGAAGATGTTGCGCGGGCTGGGTTATCGCGACACGGATTTTAACCGCAAGGCGAAGGAGATGAGCGGCGGGTGGATTATGCGCGCGCGGTTGGCGCGGTTGTTGGTGATGGAACCGGATTTGTTGTTGCTCGACGAGCCGACGAACCATTTGGATTTGCTCTCGCTGCTCTGGCTACAGAATTACTTGAAGAATTATTCCGGCGCGGTGCTGTTGATTTCGCACGACCGGCAGTTCATGGATGAAGTCATCACGCAAGTTCACGAAATCTACGAGCGCAAACTCATCGCCTACACCGGCAACTATTCCAGCTATCTCACCCAGCGCGAAGAGCGCTACGAGCAACAACTCGCCGCTTACAACAACCAGCAAAAAGAAATCAAAGCCCTGCAAGAATTCGCCGACCGCTTCCGCTCCGTCACCTCCAAAGCGTCGCAAGCCATGAGCAAGCTCAAGCAAATCGAGCGCATGGAACTGCTTGAGAAACCCCTCGCCCCGCGCAAGCCGTTCCGCTTCCAGATTCCGCCGCCGCCGCGCGGTGGGCAACGCGCCGCGTCGCTCGTGGGCGTCCACATGGCTTACGGCGACCACAAAGTTTACAGCGGCCTTGACCTCACGATTGAACGTGGCGAACGCACCGTGCTCGTTGGGCCGAACGGCGCAGGCAAATCTACCTTGCTGAAGATCCTCGCGGGCGTCGTGCCGTTCCAGAAAGGCGAACGCGACCTCGGCCACAACGCGAAGATTGGTTACTTCAGCCAACACCGCGCCGCCACCCTCGACCCCGAGCGCACGGTGTTGGAAGAAGTCGCCGCCAGCGCGCCGCTCATGCGCGAAGAAGAAGCGCGCGCCGTGCTTGGCTCCTTCATGTTTCGCAAGGACGACATCTACAAGCAGACGAAAGTGTTGAGCGGCGGCGAAAAGAGCCGGTTGAACCTCGTGAAGTTTCTCGTGGACCCGCCGAACCTCCTGCTCATGGACGAACCGACGACGCACTTGGACATCCACACTGTCGAGTCCCTCACCATCGCGCTGGAACGTTACGAAGGCACACTCGTCTTCATCTCGCACGACGTGCATTTCATCCGCAAGCTCGCGACGAAAGTTTTGCACGTCAACGCCGGCACGGTCATTCCGTATGCGGGCGGCTACGATTATTTTCTGGAGAAGACCGGCGCCGCTGACGATGCCCGTGGCGCGCTCACGGCGGGATGAGGAAAAGACCATGAGACGATAGACTAAAGGAGTCGATTGCGCCAAAAAAAATAAATCACTTCGTGAGCGGCTGGGGAGGTGCGCGTAATTCTTGTTGGCAGTATATGTTTAAGAATATCGAAACTGCTACCAGCTTTACATAAAGACGCAGATTAGATTACACGTTTGAATCCGCGTAATCTCTGGTTCACAAAAAGCCAGAAACTCGCCCCCGCCCCTTTTCAGACGCAACCCGGAATCAGTTCGCCAGCAACTCTTGCACGGAAATGCCGCGCAGTTCAAAGAGGCGGCGGATGGTGTCTTCAATCAGGTTGTTCGGGCAGCTCGCCCCGGCGGTGATGCCGACGGTGATGGTGCCGGAGGGCAACCAGTGTGCGGTCTCTTCTTCTACGTGTTTGTGCTGGTTCCAGTGGCGGATGAGCGCGGCGGATTCCATCTTGGCGGCGTTCTTGACGAAGTAGGTGGGGAGCTTGGCTTCGCCCATTTCGGCCAGGTGGGAGGTGTTGGAGGAGTTGTAGCCGCCGATGACGAGCAGGAGGTTGAGGGGTTGGAGCAAAAGTTTTTCCAAGGCGTCCTGCCGGTCTTGGGTGGCGCCGCAGATGGTGTCGAAAAAACGGAAATGTTTTTCCACTTCGCCCGCGCCGTATTTTTTCATCATCGTAGCTTTGAGGCGGCGTTGCACTTCTTCGGTCTCGCCGCGCAGCATGGTGGTCTGGTTGGCCACGCCGACGGCGAGGAGGTGCTGGTCGGGGTCGAAGCCGGGGGAATACGCGCCTTTGAATTTCTCCAAGAACTCTTCTTTGTTGCCGCCGTGCAAAATGTAATCGCAGACGTAGTCGGTCTCGGTGAGCGTGAAGACGACGAGGTAATGGCCGCTGCCGTAGGCGGTCGCCTGCGAGGTGGTGGCTTTGGTTTCTTCGTGTTTGGCTTTGCCGTGGATGATGCTGGTGACGGCTTCCTTGGAGTATTGGCGAACGCGTTTCCACACGCTCATCACGTCGCCGCAAGTGGTGTCCACGAGCACGCAGCCTTTTTCCTCGAGCTTGCGGCGCGTGGCGACTTCCGTGCCGAAGGCGGGGATGATGACGACGTCTTCGCGGTTGAGTTGCGCGAGGTCGGCGTCGGTGGGCTTGTTGGGGATGGTCTTGATGCCGAGGTTGGCAATCTGGTCGTTGACCTCGGGGTTGTGAATGATTTCGCCGAGCAGGTAGATGGGTTTCTCCGGGGGGAAAGATTTGCGCGCGGCGTAGGCGAGGTCAATGGCGCGTTCCACGCCGTAGCAAAAGCCGAATTCTTTCGCGAGCTTGATGGTCAGGCCGCTGGCGGAGAGGACGCCGCCGTTGGCGCGGATGCGTTCGACGAGTTCGCTGCGGTAGTGCGAGAGCACTTGCGCTTGCACGGCCTCCATGATTTCAGGGCGGCGGAGGTTAATCTTTTTAGAACTGTCGGCAGCAGGCGTGGCGGTTGACATGGCGAGAGTAGTTTAGTGCGCACGGAGGGAGCGTCGAGCAGAAAGCCGGGCGGCGTCCACAAAACCTCTCGCCGCCCGGAAAGGTTTGCGGCAAATTTCCCCCCGTGACCGAAGCCAGTGCCAATCCTCCTCCGCCCCACAAACGTCGCGTCCGTTACTCCGGCAAAAACCCGCGTCGCTTCGAGGATAAATACAAAGAACATCATCAGGACAACGCCACCGTCGCCAAAGTTCTCGCCGCCGGCAAGACGCCCGCTGGCACGCACCGTCCGATTATGGTCGCGGAGATTCTCGCCGTGCTCGCGCCGCAACCGGGCGAACTCGCGGTGGACTGCACCCTCGGTCACGGCGGTCACGCGCAGGAAATCCTCGCGCGTCTCGCCCCCGGCGGCAGGCTGCTCGGCTTGGACGCTGACCCGCTCGAACTCCCGCGCACGGAAATCCGTCTGCGCGCGCGCGGCTTTGGCGCGGATGTGTTCACCGCACACCGGAGCAACTACGCGGGCTTACCGCAGGTGCTCGCAGCGCACAACGTTTCCGGCGCGGATTTGATTCTCGCCGACCTCGGCGTCTCCTCGATGCAGTTGGACAATCCCGCGCGCGGCTTTTCCGTCAAGCTCAACGGCCCGTTGGACATGAGGATGAATCCGCAACGCGGGCAGTCCGCTGCGGCATGGTTGGAGAAAGTCTCCACGAGCGAGCTAGCCGAAGTGTTGGTCGAGAATTCCGATGAACCTCACGCCGCCACACTCGCACCGCTGCTCGCGGGCAAAAAAATTGCCACCACCGGCGACCTCGCCTACCTCATCCGCACCGCCCTGCCCCGCGTGGCGAAGGAGGAGGTGAATCTCACGGTGCGGCGGGTGTTCCAAGCCGTGCGCATCGCGGTGAACGAGGAATTCTCCGCGCTCGAAACGTGGCTTCGCCACTTGCCGTCGTGCCTGAATCCCGGCGGACGCGTGGCGGTGCTGACGTTTCATTCCGGCGAAGACCGCCGCGTGAAAAAGGCGTTCGCCGTTGGACTGCAAAATGGAATTTACTCCGCCATCGCCGAAGAAATTTTGCGCCCCACACCGGAGGAACAGCGCGCCAACTCCCGTTCCGCACCCGCCAAACTGCGCTGGGCGAAACGTAACGTTTGAGTTGCTGCGCGGAACCCGGCTAAACTTTCCCCATGAGCCAACCTGCCTGTCCAATGTGCGAGATGACCGAAGTGCTGGAATTTCCCGCGCGCTGGGAATGCGTAACGTGCGGTCACGAGTGGGAACGCGCCGCCGAACCCGACGCGCCCACCGGCCCGCGCGTGGTCAAGGACGCCCACGGCAACGTGCTCGCCGACGGCGACTGCGTGGTGCTCATCAAAGATTTGAAACTCGGCGGCGGTTCGCAGGTGCTCAAGGGCGGCGCGAAGTCCAAACCCATCAGGCTGGTGGACGGCGACCACGAAATTTCCTGCAAGATGGACGGCATGGCCATCGGCTTGAAAGCGTGTTTCGTGAAGAAGGCTTGAGTTAGCTTTTCCCGTTTCAGAAAAACGCCGCGCAGATTTTTAATCTGCGCGGCGTAAGTTTTTTCCAACGACGTTTACTGCGCGACCGCGCGATAGAACATCGGCGCAGGCGGCGTCACGTCGTAGAAGATAATCGTGCCGCTGCCGTCTGACTTGCTCGACGCCACGTCCACCCAAACCGGCGTGCCGATTAGGGACGAGCAGCATTGCAGTTTGTATTTCGTGTTCGCCGCGCCGGTGAGCGTGATGATGGCAACTTCTTCCGTGCCGAACATCTGTGCGCGCAGCGACAACAGGCTGTTCACGTTCGGCACGCTGACGACGTGGATGGTGAAGCTGTTCGACGCCGTCAAGCCGTCGTAGTCCGTAGCCACGACGCCCGCCGGATAATTGCCCACGCTGCTCGGAGTGCCGTTGAACAAGCCGGCAGTCGCATCAAAGTTCAACCAACCGGGCGGCGACAAACTCGCGTCGAGCGAGAGCGTCAGCGTGTCTTCCACATCCGGGTCGGTGAAGGCGTTCGCGGGAATCGTGTAAGCGAGGGGCGTGAGGCCAGTGATGGTTTGGTCGGCGAGCGCGGCGGTGACTTGCGGCGGGTTGCCGAATTTGAGGCGGAACATGAACACCGTGCCGGGACGCGCCGTGCCGTCAAGGCCGTTGTAGGCACCGACGACGACGGTATGATGGCTCACGGCGACGCTGCAACCAAAGTAGTCCGCCGCACCGACGGTCGCCGGGAGCAGGCGATCTACTTGACCCCAGTTGTTGACGCCGCCGAAGTTCTGCGCTTGGACATACGCCGCGCCGGAATCCACGCCGTTGGCATCGGCCAATTGGGTTCCGACGATGAGTTTGTCGTCGCCGAGCGCGAGTGCGCTGCCGAAATGATCCTGCACGGCGGGCGTGGGGTTGATAAGCTTCTTCACCTGACCCCACGCGTTGTTAGTGCCAAAGTGCTGGCCGAAAACGTAGACCACACCGGAATCGCCAATCGCACCCGCGTCGGCAAACGGCGCCGCCACCACCAAGTTGGTGCCGGCGATGGCCACGGTAGTGCCAAAAGCTTCGCCGACTTCCGGCGTGGGCGTGACCAGCTTCTTCATTTGGCCCCAAGCGCTCGCGCCGCCGAAATCCTGCGCGAACACATAGGCCGCGCCGGTATCGCCGACCGTGCCCAAATCCGTCTGCGGCACCCCGACCACTATGTTGGTTCCGCTGACGGCCACGGCGGTGCCGAAATGATCCTGCACGGCCGGCGTGGGCGATTGTAGTTTCTTCACTTGTCCCCAGACGTTGCTGCCGCCTTGGTTTTGAGAGAAGACCACCGCCACCCCCGCATCGCCCACCAGTCCGATGTCGGCCAGCGGCGCGCCGACGACAACTGTTTCACCGTCCAAGCTGACGGTCGTGCCGAATTGGTCGTTCGCCACGACGTTCGTGCCGAGCAATTTTTTGGCGAAGCCCCAGTTGTTCGAGCCGCCTTGGTTGCGGAGGAAAAGGTAAGCGGAACCAGAGTTCGCCACGACGTCGTCGGTGAGACGCGCGCCGACGACCACGATGTCACCGGTCTGATTGATGGCGACGGAGGTGCCGAACTCGTCGTTCGCGTGACCGTCGGGCGGCGTGAGCTTCTTGAACTGCGTCCAAGTGTTCGAGCCGTTGAGGCTGCGGGTGTAGAGATACGCGGAGCCGGAGTTCGTGCCGGTCGGATCGTGCGGTGCGCCGACGATGGCGAGGTCGCGCGTGGTGGCAACTGCCCAGCCGAATTGCGCGGCGTTGGTCTTGTCGCTCGCGGTGACGCGCGCGGTGAGCGGGTTGATGGCGGCGACGGTGGTGTTGGTGTCCACGACGGTCGGCGCGAAGAAGTCGTCCACGCGGATGGTGAAGCGCGTGATTTCGTTCGTGCCAAACGGCGCGCGATTGGTCGTGGTGGTGGGCGTGAAGATGAGTCCGCGAATCGCCGTCGTGACGATGGCGGCGGTGACGTTGCCGTTCGAGACGCCGATGGAATAGACGCCGCCGCCTTGGTCAACGAAGCCGCCTAAGTTGGAGAGGTTGCCCTTGATGGAATTGTCGAGCGTCACGGTCACTCGCAACGCTTGCAACTTATCGTCGTCCACTTCTGTGATAACCACGCCGACGAACGGGCGGATGGAACTGTGGCTGTAGACTTTTAGTCCCGCGACTGTGCCGGTGATAACGGGCGCGTCGTTCACGGCGGTGACGGCGGTGTTCACGAGGTTTGTGGTGGGCGCGGCGACATAGGCGTCGTCCGCGGTGAGCGTGAAGTGTGTGGTGACGGTGGTGGGAACGATGATGTGATTTTCCACCGGCACGAAGATGATGCCTTGCAACGCGGTCGTGATGGCGGCTGCCGTGCCATACAACTGGAAGGTATTTGTGCTGATTTGAGTGAAGCCACCGAGGCTGGTCAGGTTGCCGTTGTCGAGGTGATCCATCGCGATGCGGACGGTAAGCGGTTGCAACGCGTCGTTGTCCACGTCGCCGACGACGGTGGTGGCGAACGGGCGCACGGTTTGTTTGTCGGTGATGGCGGAATTCGTCGAGCCGGTGAAAGTCGGCGCGTCGTTCACGGCGGTGATGGCCACGGCCGTCGTGGAGTCAGTCACGGTCGGGGCGAAGCCGTCGTTGACGGTGAGAATCAAACTCGTGGTGACCGTGGTCGGCACGGGGATGTGGTTCGCCGTCGGCACGAGCACGATGCCGCGCAGCGCGGTCGTGAGGTTCGTGGGCGTCGCGGTCATGCTGAACAAACCGGCGCTGACGTTGGTGAAGCCGCCGAGGTTCGTGAGCGTTTGGTTGTCGAGGTGGTCAAGCGTGATGGTCACGGTCTGCACTTGCAACGCGTCGTCGTCCACATCGGCAATCGTCGTGGAGCCGAACGGATTCACGGTTTGTTTGTCCGTGATGGCGTAAGTGGTCGTGCCGGCTATGGTCGGCGGGTCGTTAATCGGCGTCACTTGAACGGTGGTGGAACTGTTCGTCACGACCGGCGCGAAGTGGTCATTGACGGTGAGCGTGAGGCGCGTGGTGACGGGCGTCGGGACGATGATGTGGTTGCGCGTCGGCACGAAGACGATGCCGCGCAGCGACGTGGTGATGTTCGTCGGCGTGCCGGTCATCGTGAAGCGGTTGCTGGAGACTTGCGAGAAGCCACCGAGGTTCGTCAACGACTGGTTGTCGGCGTGGTCCATGAAAATTTCCACGGTCTGCGATTGCAGCGCGTCGTCGTCCACGTCGGCGATAACGATGGTCGGGAACGGATTTACGACTTGTTTGTCGGTGATGGCGTAGTTGCCCGCGCCCGCCGTGGTGGGCGCGTCGTTGACGGCAGTGATGGCGACGCTCGTCAAGTTGGTGACGGGCGAAGTGACGTAGTGATCGTCCACGCTCAAGAGCAAGTGCGTGACGTTGGTGGTCGGGACGATGATGTGGTTTTCCACCGGCACGAGCACGATGCCGCGCAACGCCGTGGTGATGGCCGGCGGCGTGCCGCTCATGACGAACGTGCCGGTCGGGCCTTCGACAAAGCCGCCGAGGCTGGTGAGGTGTTCGTTGTCGAGGTGATCCATCGTGATGGTCGCGGTCTGCGGTTGCAGATTGTATTCGTCGAGGTCGCCGATGGTGATGTTGACGAACGGATTCACGGTTTGTTTGTCCGTGAGCGCGGAGTCCGCCGTGCCGACAATCGTCGGAATGTCGTTCACACCGATGACGGTCATGGTCATGGAATTTGTGTCGCGATCAGAACCACGGCGGCTGACGACCACGGTTGCGGTCGCGGTGAAGAGGTTCGTGGAATCGTCTTTGAGCGTGTAGGTGAAATGCTCTGTGCCGACGAAGCTCGCGGCGGGCGTGTAGACGATTTGCGAAGCACCGGAGTTGGTCGCGACAGAACCACCGTGGTCCGGGGCGCCGACGGCGACGATGGCGCGCACGGTGTTCGTGTCCGGGTAAATGAAATCGTTGGCACGCACGTCGAGCGAGTTCGTGACGGAATCGGACAGCACGTTGAACCGGTCGTCGCGCGGCGCGAGGTCGCCGACCGTGACGGCGACCAGATTCGTGGCGGAGTTGCCGAGCAAATCCGTGAAGACGTAACTGAAATGATCCGTGCCGATGAAGTTCAAGTTCGGCGTGTAGAGCACCCAGTTATTCGTGGTCGCGCCGCTCAACGAAACGGTCGCGTGGACGCCGTTGGTTTGCAGACCGGTGAGGCGCAATGCGCCGGGCGTCTGCGGGCGCGTGTAATCGTTGGGCAACACGAGCAAGGCGTTGTTCGCCGAGTCGCGAGCGACGCGGAACACGTCGGGGTTCGAGAGCGCAGCGGAGTTGTCCATCACGATGACCGTGACGCGGCCAACCGCGCGCGCAGGGCTGCCGTCGGCGATTTCGTAGGTGAACGTTTCGCTGCCGACGTAATTCGCCGCCGGTTTGTAGACCAAGCCCGTGCCGGGGCCGTTGATGGTGACGGAGCCACCGTGGTTCGGCGCGTTGTTGGTGAAACCAATGCCGCTGATGAACAGCGTCTGACCGAGATTCGGCAGCAACACATCGTTGACCATCACGGGCAAGGTGTTCGTGCTGTTTTTGACGACAACGAAGGTGTCATCGCCCGCGACGAAGCCGCTCGGCACAACGTTGACGAGGACGCTAGCTGTGGCCGAGCCGCCCGCGTTGTCGGACACGGTGTAAGTGATGACCGGTTCCGCGAAGTTCGTGACAAGGCTGCTCGGACGATAGAGCAAGCGAGTGCGCGCGGCGTTGAGCGAGACCGTGCCGAGCACGCTGTTGCTGGTGAACGAGGTGATGACGAGGTTGGTGTTCGGGCCGGGCAAAATCAAATCGTTCGCCAGCACGTTGAGCGGGTTGTTGCCGCTGCCCGCGATGACGGTGAAGTTGTCGTTCTTCACCACGAGCGTGTTGGTGCGATCCAGCACGGTGATGTTGACCGTGCCTTGCGTGACGAGGTCGCCGCTGGTGACGGTGTAGGGAACGACTTCCACGAACGGCGTGGGCTGCGTGGGGTTGGGCGCGTATTCGATGGTGTTGCCGGGCGAACTGCCGTTGATGGACACACTGCCGCCAAGGCTCGGAGTGCCGAGCGCGGTGACGGTGAGCGTCGCGCCGGTGTCGGGAATTAATTTGTCGTTGAGCAACACGGCGAGCGTGTTGGTCGTGCCGCGCGCGACGGTGAAATTATCCGTGACGGCGAACAGCGTGCTGGCGGTGAGCGTAACAGTGACGTGCGCGGTGTCGCTCCAGCCAAGGCCGTCGGCGACGGTGTAGGTGAAGGTCTCGTCGCCGACATAACCGGCGAGTGGCGTGTAGATGATGGCATTGCTGCTCGCGTTGAGCGTGGCCGTGCCGCCGCTGGAAAGTGCGGTGACACCCGTGAGCGTGAACACGCCGCCGGTTTGCGAGAGGATGGAATCGTTCGCCAGCACGGGCAGCACGTTGTTCGTGGTCGTGGCGGTGACGGCGAAGGTGTCATCGTTCGCGAGGCTCAAGCTGTGATCCATCACGACGTAGTTGACGGTCTCGGTGGTGTTCGTGCCGAACTTGAGGTAGTCGAACAAGCCTTTCGGGTCGTAGCTGAAACTGCCGTCGGCCTTGAACGCAACGACCACGCCGCCAGCAGTGACGTTCGTGGCGGGGATGACCCGAAAAGCGTCATCAGGCGGGAGCAAATTGATGTCCGGCTCCACGTCGTTCCACAACACGCCGGGCGAGTTGGTGGTGAACTTGGTTTCTTCATCCGTGCTCCACGCATCGTGCGCGGCGATGGGATGGTCGTTCACGCCCGCCACGGTCACGGTCGCCACCGCGTTGCTGGTCAAACCGAATTCATCTTGCACGGTGTAGGTGAACGTGTCGGCGGCAAATTCTTTGTTCGCGAGCGCGTTCAAGTTCGAGGACACGGTGGGGTTGTAAATCACATTCGTGCCGACGAGCGTAACGCTCGCGCCGTAAGTGCTGGGGCTGGTCACGGCGGAAACGTGCAGCGTGTGGCCGTTGTCCACGTCGGTGGCGTTGGCGATGAGCGCGGCGGTCGCAATATTAATCGTCGTGTCTTCGTCGGTGGCGAACGTGTTGGGGTTTGCAATCGGCGCGTCGTCCACACCGGTGACTTGGATAGAAATGGAGCTTGTGCCAATCGCACCGTGGCTGTCGCGGATGCTGTAGTAGAACGTGTCAGTCGTAGTCTGGCCGGAGTTGAGCGCGTCCAAAATCGCCGAGCCGGTCGGGTCGTAGGTGATGTGCGTCTCGCGGCGGTCGAAACGAATGTCGAGCGTGGCCGTCGCACCAAGCGCAGTCGTGATGGACACGCGGTTGGAAACATAGCCGTTCACCTCGTTGATGGAAACAATCGCGAGCGTGTTGCTGTTGTCGTCCGTATTCGGGTCGGTGTCGTTGCCGAGAATGTTGGTGACGGTGGTGAAATCGAGCACGACATTTTCCGGCGTGGTGAGCCGCGCGCTGCTGGCGAGACTGTCGGGCGCGGGGGTGGGCGCGGCGTTCACGCCGACGACGGCGACGGTGACTTTGGCCGTGGCGCGCGCGAGTTCACTGGCGGACTGCGCGTTGGCAACGCCGTTGGAATAATCGCGGATGGAATAGTAGAACGTGTCCACGACATTGCTGCCTTCGGGCAATGAGTAAATGAACGCCGAGGCGAGCGGGTTGTAGCTGACCGTCGCGCCGGTGGTCGGAGTATTATCCACGACGACCTGGGCGCCGAGCGCGCTAACGTTGGTTTGGGCGTTGACGCTGTTCGTGGCCGGGCCAACGGCGGTGATACGCAGCACATCGGTGGCGTCGTAGTCCACGTCGTTCGCGCGGAGCGTTAGGCCGAGGAGCGCAGTGTGCGCGTCGGTCGCGGCAGAATCCGCGTAGGCGAGCGGCGGGGCGTTGCCGGGCGCGAGCGGTGTATGAACGACCGTGTAGCCGGGGTCGGCGAAATTATTCGTGGTGCTGCCGCCTTCTTTGGCAACGACGCGCTGGTAAGGCAGCAAGACGCCGGTGAACAGCGGAGTGCGGACAACGGATTGGTTGGTCGCAGTGATGAAGCCGTTGTTGTTCGTGTCCGTGCAAGCAAACGTGCCGACGTATTCCGTGCTCAAAATAATCTGGCCAGCCGGATTGAGCAGCGTGATGACGCCACTGGAATTATCCAATTGGAGATTGTTGGTGGCGATGGCCACGGGGACGTTGACGGGCGGCGTGGCGGTGTTGGCAGCGTTCGTCGAGAACAGCACCAACGCGCCGCCGGGCGGCACAAGCCCGCTCGTGAAAACGTGCCGGAAAATCCCGTCCACGTAGACCGAGCAGCCGGTGAAATCCACGGCGACGGAATCGCGCGGGACACCGAACTCGATGAATTCATCCGTGGCGGGTGACGGGTCGAAACTGATTTCTTGAATGACCACGCGCTGATTTGCGCCGCGCTCGAACGCACCGCTGTCCGGCGTCGCATCACGGTGAAAACCGCGCTGGTCAGTCGCGAGCGCGGGGAAGAACGCGTTGTCCACCGTGTTGGAAACGGCGTGGCTAACGGCGACGCTGTTGGAGAGCAGCGCGTAGGTGCGTGTGGAGCCACCGTTCGCGGCGAGCGCGGAGACAAGGTTGCTCGCGGCGATATTCCGCACGTCGCTGAACGCGTGGAACACGATGTTGTTGGTCACGGCACCGCCTTGCGAATAAATCGAGGTCGTGCCGTCGTCGGAAATATTTCCGCCGAGCGAGAGAATTGTGCCAGACTGGTCGGCTTCGAGATTTTTTCCTTGGCCGTCCGCAACGAGTGAATTTTGCACGCGCACGAGCGTGTTGCCGACGTTGGGGCGGACGGCGCTGCCGTGGTTCGCGAGGTCGCGGTTATCACGGAACGTGCAGTTCAAAATATTGACGGTGAGCAATTCGCCTGCGTCGGAAGTTTCCGCGTAAATCGCGCCGCCGCCGAGGCCGATGGCGGACGCTTGGCGATTGGTCGCGAACGTGGTGTGCGTGATGGTGCAAGGCCAAGTGGTGAAAATGGAAACGCCGCCGCCGCCGAGACCGCCAAGCGAATCGCTGGTGCGGTTGTTCGCCACGAGGCAATGATCCATTTGCAAACTGCCTTCGTTCACATCCACGCCGCCGCCCCAGATGTCGCCGGTGCAATCAGTGATGGCGCAGTAGCTCAAAATTAAATCACCACTCGCGTTGACTTCAAACGCGCCGCCCGCGAAGGAGGCGTAACCCTTGGTGAACGCGAGCCGGTTCGCCACCACGGTGGCGTTGACGGTGAACAACTGCACATCGCCCACGCCGTTGGTGTCGGAGTCGCCGTTGATGGTGAGGTTATCCGCGCCGGGGCCGTCGAAAGTGAGGTTGTAATCCAGCACGAGCGGCGCGACAAGGCGGATGGTCGCCGGATAATCCGGCTGACCGACGACGGTGGAACGAATGTCGAAGGTGATGTGGTCATTGTTGCCCGCGCGAGCAATGGCGTCGCGGAGTGTGCCGGATTTTTGATCGTCGGTGAGGCTGCCGTTCACCGGATCGTAGTCGGTGAGTTTGGTGACGATGTATTCGCGTTTGGTGGCGCGCAACACAACGGTGTGATTGGTCGTGACGTAGTTGAGCAGGACGTTCGTGGCGCTGATGGCGAAGTTCACGGTCGTGCCGGAAACCAACGCGGGCGCGGGCGTGAAAGTGAGTTGGCCGAGTTTCACCGTGGCGTTGCTCGCTGTGCCGGCGAACGTGTAGACGCCGCCGCCGCGATTCGTGAAGCCGGTCGTGACAAGACTGTTTGAGGAGAACGAGCCTTGCGCGGCGTTCACGATTTGCACGGTGAGGCTGACGTTCGTGGCGGGATCGGCCACCGTGACGCCGGTGAACGGCAGAATGTTGGTGCTGAACGGCATCGAAACCGGCTGCGGCTGCGGCAGGTTGACGAACGGCCCGCCGCTCTGCGCCACGACGCGCAACGTGGTCAGCGAGTTCACGACGTTGCCGCCGTGCGCGTCGTTGAGGCCGATGTTGAACGTGACAATTTCGTTGAGGCCGTTGGCCACGCGGTTGGGCGTCGGCACGAACACGAGTTGGCGGATGGCGGTGGTGATTGCCGCGCTGTTGCTGGTGTAAAAATAGCCACCCGTGCCGTTGGTCTGGAAGCCGGACGCCGTGAGGCTCGCGGCGGAGAACGAACCTTTCACCGCCAAATCGAGCGTGACGGTGCAAGTGACAATTTGATTACCCGCTTCGTCCGCATCCGCGACGGTCACGGGCGTGAACGGCGGGAAGGTCTGATTGTCGTTGATAGTCTGCTGCGCGAAACTGCCGACGATGATCGGAGCGTCGTTCACCGGGATGACGCTCACGCTGGTGCTCAAGTCCGGGCCGATGGTCAAGCCGCCGTCAATGACCGTAATGCCGAACACGGACAACTCGCTGGAACTTCCCGCGATGCGGTTCGGCGTGGGTTGGAAAAACAAACCGCGAATCGCCGCCGTCGCTGCTTCGCTCGTGCCGGTGAATTCATACACCGTGACATTCGTCGGCGACGTGAGGGCGGTGAAGCTGCCCAAGTTGATGAACGTGCCGCGCGCGTCGTTCGTCACCCCCGACAAGCTGACGCGAACGGTGATGGCGTTACCGTTGCCGGATTGGATGTTCACCAGATGGAACGGCGCGATGGTCGTGTTGTCGTTCACGAATTGGCCGGATTCCATGCCGGAAAGTTGCGGCGGGGTAACGATGGAATACAAATCCACCAGCACGTTGCTCGACAGCGAACCGCCGGGATGCTGGTCGTTGGCCGCAATGGTGAAGGTGAGCGTGTTCGTGCCGGAGATGGCGAGGGTGGGCGCGCGATACGTCAACCCGCGCAGTGTGGCGGTGGCGCTCGCCGCGTCGTTGGTGGCGGTGTAGCTGGAACCAATGGGCGAACCGCCGAGTTCAAGCTGCCCTTGCGAACCGCTCAACGTGACGGACCAAACCAGTTTTTCGCCCGCCGGAAAATTTGTCGCCACGTCCGGATCCACCAGCGTGAGCGTGTCGAACGGTTGAGCCACCTGCCCCGTCCGCACTTCGAGATGGTTCGTCGTCACGCCGGTGAGCGTGGGCGCGTCGTTGATGGAAACCGAGGTGACAGAAAACGCCGTGTTGGTGACGGGATTGGCAAACGTATCGTCCGCCGTCACGCTGAACGAGGTGACTTCATTCGAGCCGACGACTTTGCGGTTCGGCACGGGTTTGAAAACCAACAGGCGAATGGCCGTGGTCGCCGCCGCCGGCGTGCCGGTGAACGTGTAGCCGGTCCCGTTGGTGGTGAAGCTGCCGAGATTCGTCAGGCTGCCCTTGGCGGTGTCATCCAGCGCAATGCCCACCGTCACACTTTGCGCGCCGCCTTGATCCACGTCCGCAATGGTCGCGGTCGTGAACGGGGTCGTCGTATTCGTGTCGTTAATCGTGTGCGTGGGCGAAGCGCCGGGGCTAATCGTCGGCGCGTCGTTCAGCGGAGTAATGCTCAACACAGTGACGTTGGTAGAGGCGGAATTGGTTCCCAACACATCTTGCACCGACAAGCGGAACGAGACGTTCACCGGCACAACGAATGTGTTGTTCGCGGGCGTGAACACCGCGCTTTGCAAAATGGACTCGGCGTTAACTTCGCTCGTGGCGTTGACGGACAAATGATTCGTCGTGCCGACCACCGTGCCGACGCCAAGGCTGATCGTGCCGACGTTCGCGGGAGTATATTCGAGGAAAATTTTCGCGAGCTGCGTGGCGTTCGTCGTGACCTTGGCGTTGGCGAATACGTTAATCGGAGTGGCGTCGTCAGTTGATCCCGGGCCGGGATTGTTCGAGACACCGAGCGCGGCGGCGTCCGCGAGCGCGGGCAGCAGGAGCGTGGCGGCGAGCGTCAACAGCGCGAGTTTGGCGGTGGCGCGGCGGGTGAAGGTGGGGGTTGATTTCATGAGCAAATTTTTAAGGAGTGGCGGGCAACGACGGCGGCAGCGCGTCGGCATTCGCGACGGCTTGCGTGGGAAATTCCATCCGGGACAACAACGCAGAATCGGTCTGCACTTTCACGGCGGACAAAACCGTCGTGCGGAAATCGGCGGTCACGCGCTTGCGCTTGGCGAGCAGCAATTGGTGTTCGAGGTTGGCTGACGCAGCTTCAAGCGGCGTGACGACGGCGGCGCGGGCGTCTATTTTTTTAACGAGATAAAATCCATCCTTGGCGGTCAGCACGTCGCTCACGTCGCCGCTGTTTTTGAGCGCGAGGCCAGCGGCAATAATTTCCTTCGGCCAGCGGCCAAACAAAACGTCGTCGCTGAACCAGCCCGCTTCGCCACCGCGATAACGCCCGACTTGGTCTTCGGAAAATTTCGCCGCGACTTGGCCGAAATCCTTTTCGTTAGTCGGCAACGCGAGCGCGAACGACCGCGCTTCGGTCGCGCGCGCTGAAATTTCGGCAAACTGGTTCGCGTTCATTTTCGAGTTTGCCGCGAGGTAGATGATGGCGAGGTGCGCCTTGGCGGGCTGGGTGAAACGCGCGCGATTGGCGGCGTAAGCGGCGCGCAATTCTTCGGGCGAAACTTTGGTGGCGGCGATTTGCGGCGCGAGTTCAACGTCCTTGAGTTTGGCGATAAGCGCGACTTGGAGCGCGCGCTGCACGTCGGGAGATTTTTCCAAACCAGCGGCGCGGGCGCGTTCGAGCAGCGCGGCACGGCCCACGAGTTCTTGCATCACCGATTCGCGGCTGCCGACCAGCTGGTGGCTGGCGAGGCGGCGCGCGACCTCGGCTTTGAAATCTTCAATCGTGACGACTTGCGAGCCGACTTGGGCGAGGACGTTCGCCGCCGGTTTTTTTCCGCAACCCGGCGTCAACACCAACGCCGCCAACACCGCGAGCGAGGCGAGGCAACGAAGATTTGGCGCAAAATTTTTCATCGGGAATTTTCGCGGACGGTTCAGCGCGGTTGCAACTGGACGCGCATGAATTGTTTCAGGCGACCGGTCACGTTGGCTTTGCCGCGATACGAAACCATTTCCAAATCGTTCGTGTTGGCGTCGGACGGCGTGAAGCTTTCGAGATCGCTGCCGAGCGCACTCCAGTTCACGAGGTCGTCAGAAACTTGCACGAGGTAATCGTAGTCGGTCACGCTGCGCGGGTGGCGGTAGGTGACGGCAAGGTGGTCGTTCAAAATGCGGAACAGCGGCAGGCCGTTCGTGGCGGTCGCGTTCGTGGGATTCAGGCCGAACGCGTAGCGGTGGAGATTGTCCACGCCGCCGTTGCTATGACCGGCAAAGGCGTCCCAACTTTCGCTGTTGCCGGAGAAATATTGCTGCTGCCAAGCGTCGCGCGTGAAGAGTTGGTTCACGATGAACACGCGATCGAAACTGGGGTTCGTGATTTTGTAAGCGGCGTCGGGCTTGAGCGTGACTTGCACGAAGCGAGGCACGCCGCTGACGTTAGCGGTGGAACGCGGCGTGACGGAAATCAGCGCGGTGGTCTGGTTCGGCGCAAGGTTCACGAGCGACGAGAACGAAACGAAATCGGTCGCACTCGACGCCGTGCCGCCGATGGTCAGACGGACGAGCACGCTACGGTCGAGAATGCCGGAGCGCGTGACGAGGAACGTGCCGGGCGTGAGCGTGGATTTGACGGCGTCCGGCTCGATGGCTTCGATGGTCAACTGCGGCGCGAGCGGTTCGATGGTAACGGACGCGCTGCTAGACGAGCCAACTTCGTAACCGCTACCAGCGGCGACGGAAATTTGCGCGACGGCGGAAAGCACGGCGGTGGTTTGATACGGGTTCACGGCGAGGTTCACCGTGCGCTGGCCGACGGCAAAGGTGGCGACGCTGGAAATCAATTGGTAGCTGCTGCCGTTGACCGCCGACCCAGAAATCGTGAGCGCGACCGAGAGTGACGCACCGAGCGAACCGCTGCGGCTCACAGTGAACTGGCCGGAGGTCGGCCCGTTCTGGCTCGCGGCGGGAATCGTCGCG
>JBJOPC010000263.1:0-4487 GCA_046050965.1 Verrucomicrobiota bacterium
AAAAAACTGGCGAAGCCGAAACGCGCAAAACGTAGCGGCAGGCGTCCGCGCCTGCCGTAGAGGGCGCGCGTCCCGCCGCCCGGAAAAAATGCCCCGCTTACCCGGCGCTCACGAATTTCCAACGCGCTAATCTTGTCGGAGCTTTTTTCCGCCGGGCAGGATGCCCGGCTCTACGGCAGGCTGGGAAGCCCGCCACCACGAAAAAACTTTCCGCTTCACCGTCGCCGTCGCGCGCTCTAATTTCCGCGCATGAATCTCGCCCACGCCTTCGCCACGAGCGCGCAGAAAAATTCCACCCAGATCGCTCTCTGCTGGGGCGACCGCGAATTCACCTACGCCGAATTGCTTGCGCAAGCGCAGGGCGTGACCGCGCGTTTGCAAACCGAGTTCGCCGTGCAACCCGGCGACCGCGTTGCGCTGTGGGTGAAGAACTGCCCGGAATTTATTCCCGCCGTGTTCGGTATTCTCGGCGCGGGCGCGGTGGTCGTGCCCATCAACAACTTCTTCAAACCCGCCGAAGTCGCCTTCATCGTCCGCGACGCTGGCGCCAACGTCATCATCTCCGACGCCAGCCTCGCCGAAGCGCAGACAAAAGTTTTGGCAGACCAGCCAACGCTCAAACTTTTCAAGGTCGAGGAATTCGCAGAACTCGAAACCAGAAACCAGAAACCAGAAACTCCTCCACGCTCCGAATCCGATTTGGCCGCGATGCTCTACACCTCCGGCACCACCGGCCATCCCAAGGGCGCGATGCTCACGCACGGAAATTTTCTGCACAACGTCGCCAGTTGCGTGCAAGCCCTCGACGTGCGCGCGAGCGACCGCGTCGTCGTCGTGCTGCCGCAGTTTCACAGCTTCATGTTCACCGTCGGCACACTGCTGCCGGTGCTGTCCGGCGCGGGCATCGTGCTGGTGAAGACGCTGTCGCCGTTCAAAAATGTTTTGGAAGAAATCGCCCGGCATCGCGGCACTATCCTGCCGTCCGTGCCGGCGTTTTACCGCACCATCCTCGCCGTGGCGGAGTTTGGAAAACTCCCGTTGCGCCTGTGCGTCAGCGGCGGCGCGCCGTTGCCAGTGGAAGTGTTCAACGAATTCACGCGCAAGTTTCCGTTCCCGCTGCGCGAAGGTTACGGGCCGACCGAGAGCAGCCCGGTCGCGACGGTGAATCCCATTTACGGCGTCAACAAACCCGGCTCCATCGGCGTGCCGATTCCGAACGTGGAGTTGAGCATCCGCGACGACAGCGGACGCGAACTGCCCCTCGGTGAGACCGGCGAAATCTGCATTCGCGGCGGCAACGTCATGCACGGCTACTGGAATCAGCCGGAAGAGACCGCGAAAGTTTTGCGCGATGGCTGGCTCTACACCGGCGACGTGGGTCGCGGCGACGCCGACGGCTATTTCTACATCACCGACCGCAAGAAAGACATGGTGCTCGTCAACGGCATCAACGTTTATCCGCGCGAGATCGAGGAAGTCATCCACCAGTTTCCCGGCGTGAAAGAGACCGCCGTCATCGGTGTGCCGGATGCGCGCAAAGGCGAACAGCCACTCGCGTTCGTGGCCGAACTCGACGGCGCGACGGTGGACGAAAAAGCTTTGCTGCAATTCATCCGTGAACGTCTCGCCGACTACAAAGTCCCGCGCCGCGTCGTGCTGTTGCCCGCGCTCCCGCGCAACGCGACAGGGAAAATCTTGAAGACGGAGTTGCGGAAGCGAGCTACCTCTTAACCCATGACTCCCGACCAACTCGAAATCGTAAAACTGCTAGGGCTGCTACTTGGCTTCTTTGCCGTGGTGGTTGGTTTGCCGGTCTTGTTTGGACTGCTGATTGCAGTTTTCTGGTATCGGCATCAGGTGAAACGAGAATTGGTTGAGCGTGGTTTGAAGCCTCGCAGCATCCGATGGCTACCTCTCGCCGGACGACGGCTGGCTGGCGTGTCGAAGAAATTCCAGTCGTTCTCCGTGACTTGGAACAACGACCATGGACGGTTGGAAACCGCGCGCTGCCTAGCCAATTATTGCGAGGTCATCTGGCTGGATGACCAACAAACCCAGCAGGTGGATGGCGACCAATCAATTTGGGAACCAACGGGCGTTTCCCCAATCGGGAATCGCTTGATTGCTCTGTGCCTAGCCGCGTATGCGGCTTGGGGCGCGGCGCACGGGAGATTTACCGTGCCGAGGAAAATTGGAAACGCACTCGCGGGGCGTCCGCCGATTCACATCACCGGAGCTGCGCTTTGGTTGGTCGTCACGGCACTGCTACTCTGGGCGATAGCTTTGCTAGTCGAAGCTGCAGCCTGCCAAGTTGAGAATTCACAGCGGAGGAGGAGGAGGTTTATTCTGGCTTGGACATTCAGAGCCACGGCCTTTCTCGCATTCTTGCTTTCGGTAGTGATGACAAAGCACTGACCAACCGCAGTAACCACACATTGATGTGCTGGACTAGTTGGACGAACTTTGCCGCGCATGAAAACCGTTCGCGTCCGCAAAACCAAACGAACCCAGCCGCACCCTCGCCTGCGCCGCATTGTCATTAAATACGATCCCATGGAATCCCTTTCTGCGGAGGAGTGGCCGATGGAGGCGCGCAATCTTGCGTTGCCCGCTAAAAAAACAGCGGTATGATTTCGCCATGAGCGTGGCCGAACAAATTTATTTCAAGGCGCAAGTTCTCCCCGAACCGGCGCAGCAATCCGTCTTGGAGTTCGTGGACAAGCTGATGCCGCAACCGCCGCAGAAAAGCTCCAGCCCCAAAGCCGGCAGTGCCAAGGGACTTATCCACATCGCTCCCGACTTCGACGAGCCGCTTGAAGATTTCAAACCTTACATGGAATGAAATTCATCGCGGACACCCACGCGTTCCTGTGGTTCGTCACCGACGCCACGTCATTGAGTCCCACCGCCAAGCGGCTGCTAGAAGCTCCCGACAGTGACCGACTCTTGAGCATCGCCAGCATCTGGGAAATCGCGATTAAACACCGGCTTGGCAAACTGAACTTCGCGCACCCGCTGGATGAATTTCTGCCGACGCAAATTTCCGTGAACCAATTCCGGCTGCTCAACATCTCGCTCGCCCACACGCTGAAAGTCACCCAACTCCCCTTGCACCATCGCGACCCTTTCGACCGGATGCTCGTCGCGCAGGCGTTGAGTGAAAACCTGCCCGTGTTGAGCAACGATTCCGCGCGCGATGCCTACGGCGTGAAACGTCTTTGGTAACCCATGAACTTCCTCGCCCTCATCGAAGCCAAGCGCGAAGGAAAAATTCTCGCACCGACACAAATCAAAGAATTCATCCGCGAGTTCACCGCCGGGAAGATCCCTGACTACCAATTCGCCGCGTTGCTCATGGCGATTTATTTTCGCGGCCTCAACACCGCCGAAACCACCGCGCTCACGCTCGCCATGCGCGATTCCGGCGACGTGCTCAAGTTCCCCAAAGACAAACGTCCGCTGGTGGACAAGCACTCCACCGGCGGCGTGGGCGACAAAGTCTCGCTGCCGCTCGCGCCGTTGCTTGCGTGTCTCGGCTTCCGCGTGCCGATGATTTCCGGACGCGGCCTCGGCATCACCGGCGGCACGTTGGATAAGCTGGATTCCATTCCCGGCTACCAAACGCTGTTGCCCGCCAAGAAAATTTCCGCGCTCGTGCAACGCGTCGGCTGCGTCATCTGCGGCCAGACCGACACGATGGTTCCCGCTGATAAAAAGATTTACGCCCTGCGCGACGCCACCGGAACCGTGCCGAGCATCCAACTCATCACCGCTTCAATCCTCTCCAAGAAACTCGCCGAAAGTTTGGACGCACTGGTGCTCGACGTGAAGTTCGGCTGCGCGGCTTTCATGCAGACCAAAGCCGATGCGCGCCAACTCGCGCAAGCGATGGTCGCCCTCGGCAACCAATGCGGCGTGAACACGCGCGCCGTATTGACCGACATGAACACGCCGCTCGGTCGCGCCGCCGGCAATTGGCTGGAAGTGAAAGAGAGCGTCTCGTGTCTCGAACCTCGTAGCCGCCGACGTCAGTCGGCGCAAAATAAATTTGAGCGCGGACTCCCGTCCACGGCTACGGACGCGGAAGACCTTCGCCAACTCGTGCTTATTTTCGCCGCGCATTTGCTGGTGCAAACGGGCAAGGCCAAGTCGCTCGCCGCCGCGCGCCAACAAGCCGAAGCTTGCCTCGACTCCGGTGCGCCGCGCGCGAAGTGGGACGAGATGCTCGTGGCGCAAGGCGCAGACCTCGCCGCGTTCAATCGCAAACTTCAGCGCGACCACACCGCTCGCGTCGTGGTAGAATTGAAAGCCACGCGCTCCGGCTACGTCGCCCAGTGCGACGCGAAAATTCTCGGCGAAGTCATCCGCGACCTCGGCGGCGGACGGCTTACCAAGGAATCCGTCATCAACTTCGACGTGGGCGTAGATCAACTCGCCAAACCCGGCGAAGCGGTGAAGCCGGGCGCAATCCTCTGTCGCATCCACGC
>JBJOPC010000264.1:0-2673 GCA_046050965.1 Verrucomicrobiota bacterium
ATAACTGTTGATCCAAGCTTGCTCCGGCTGCACCAACGCACCGTGCACCGAACGCTGCATATGCAACAACGGCACGAAAAAATTCCCCCACCCCCACACCGGCATCGGCCACAACGACGCCGTCTCAAAACCGCCTTGCCGCTGCGAATGTTTCAGCAAATCCAAAAACGGCAACAGCTGCACCGCGCACACTCCCGCCACCAACCCACCCGCCAGCACTGCCCGCCCCAGAATTTTTCCGCGCGGAAATTCTCCGCCAAAAAAATCCAACGCCCCCAAACCCGCCAGCACCACCCACGTCAGCAGCACCGGCTCCACCGCGCCCGACAACATCTGCAACGCCCCCACCACCACCGCCCAGCCCAACCACCGTCCGCCCATACGCCACGCTTGCGGTAGCAACCACACCAGCCACGGCATCCAGCACAACCCCGGAACTGTCCCCGGCCACACCAGCGAATTCACCAGCAGCCCGCCCGACGCAAACGCCAACCCCGCCACCGCCGCCGCCCACGCATTGCCCGTCCACGCCCGCGCCAGCACGAACATCCCCAACCCCGCCCCATACAAATGCAGCAGGCAAAAAACTCCCAGACTCCACGACAACGGCAGCACCAAATAAAACAGCGATGGCGGATAAAACACCTGCGGGTTCCACTGCGCCATGAACGGAACTCCGCAGTAGCTCAGCGGATTCCACAACGGAATTTCTCCGCGCCAAAAACACTCCCGGAAATAATGCGCCACCGGATACGAAAACTGCCCGAAGTCCCGATACACGAACGTCTGCCACCCGGAAAACACCTGCGGCCACGACGCCAGCACCAGCACGCCCAATAGGAGCGCAAACCGCCGCGTCGTCAGCCATTCCTGTCCCACAGTTTTTTCCGAATCATTTTCCGCCACGCCGTTTTTTACGACATCCCCTGCCCTGCCGCAATGTTGTAACCGCGCTCCGAGCGTGACACCGGACGCCCGCGCGGGTAAAAATTCTTGCGTGAGCGACCATCCCCAAGCCGACCCCAAACCCGCTGCCCCGCGCCTCGACCCTACCGTGCCAGCCGCCGATGTGCCGCCCGTCGGTCGCCCGCTCACTGCGGAAGAACAGATGGCCGCCTACGAAAAAGATCTCCGCGAGAACGACTGGGGTCACCAGCCCTGCTGAAAGCAAAAACCGGCGCACCCTTCACGGATGCGCCGGTCGAATTTTTTATCGCGAATTATTTCAACAACACTTCTGCAATCTGCACCGCGTTGAGTGCCGCGCCCTTGAGCAACTGATCGCCGCTCACCCAGAAGCACAGCCCGTTGTCCAACGCGCAGTCGAGGCGCAGGCGGCCCACTTCGCAGTTGTATTTCTCGGACGTGTTCAGCGGCATCGGATATTTTTTATTTTCCGGATCGTCCACGACATCGAGGCCCGGGGCTTTTTTCAGCACCGCGCGCGCGGCGGCAATGGTCACGGGCTTGGAAAATTCCGCGCTCACCGCAATGGAGTGCGAGCGATACACCGGCACACGCACGCACGTCACGCTCGCACGGAACTTCGCGTGATGCATGATTTTGCGGCCTTCGTTCTCCATCTTCATTTCTTCCTTGGTGTAACCCGTCGGCAAAAAGGAATCCACGTGCGGCAACACGTTGAACGCGATTTGGTGCGGATAAACTTCCTTCGTCACTTTCTTGCCCGTGACGATTTGCTCCACTTGCCGTTCGAGTTCTTCCAACGCCTTCGCGCCCGTGCCACTCACCGCTTGGTAGCTCGAAGCAAAAATCCGTTTCACGCCGAACTTCTTATGCAGCGGATACAACGCCATCAGCGTGATGGCCGTCGTGCAATTCGGATTCGCGATGATACCCTTGTGTTTCTTCACATCCGCCGCGTTGATTTCCGGGACGACGAGCGGCACGGTTGGGTCTTGGCGGAACACGCTGGAGTTGTCCACTACCACGCAACCGGCTTTGACCGCGAGCGGCGCGAACTCTTTCGAGATGCTCCCGCCCGCGCTGAACAACGCGATGTCAATGCCCGCGAAAGAATCCTTCGTGAGTTCTTTCACCGTGACCGCCTGGCCGCGAAATTTCAATTTCTTGCCCGCCGACCGCGCCGACGCGAGCAACGTCAACTTGCCCACGGGAAACTTACGCTTCTCCAAAGTCTTGATCATTTCGATCCCGACCGCACCCGTTGCACCGACCACCGCTACATGAGGATTCTTATTCATAAAAAAGGCGCGAAATAATATCCGCGAACTTCGAAGTGTCAACGTCGCCGCCCAACCGGCGACAGCTTATTAACTTGTAGTGCGGCGACACGTCGCCGCTTTGGAACTGGGAGACATGTCTCCCAGCTCCAAAGCGCGAGCATACCCACGCACTCCAAAACAGGATGCTTCCACCTGCCGAACCAAGCAGCTCTCACCGAGTATGGGCGTGGCGTCTCAAAAAAAACCGGCGCGCTGTTGCCAGCGCGCCGGTCTGATTTAACGGAGTTGCAGCCGCAGTTTATTCTTTGTCGTCGGCGGCGTCGAAGGCGTGTTGCAGAGCCACCAAGTCTTCGCCGGGTTTGAGCGCGTCGAGGACGGCTTGCTCGGCTTTGAGTTGTTCGGGCGAGTAGTTGGCGGCTTTGATGGACAGGCCGATGCGGCGGTCGGCGCGATCAATCTTGACGAC
>JBJOPC010000265.1:0-13290 GCA_046050965.1 Verrucomicrobiota bacterium
GACTGGAGAAATTAATCCGCAAGTCCGACGGGTTATAAATCGTCTGGAACTGCAGCACGTCCTTGTTCTCCGGCAGGAACAACGCTTTCTCGAACGCGAAATCTTCGAGCCGTAACGGCACGTCGCCGAACTGCTGGCGACCGACGTTGATGGCGGCTTCAATATAGCCCGCGCCGGGAAAAACGATGTGACCGCCGACGCGATGCTCAGGCAACCAGCGAATCACGTCCTGATCCAGCCAAGTGATCCACGTGGGATTCGCCGCGCGAAAGCTGCGCGAGAGCAGCGGATGCGGCGCGGGGCCGGTGCGCGCGGCGTTCGTGGTGCGCGGTTCTTCCCAGTGGCGTTCGCGCTGAAACGGATATTGCGGCAGCGAAATCCAGTTGCCGGTTTCGGGGAAAACTTTTTGCCAATCCACCTGCGCGCCAGAGCAGTGCAACGCGGCGAGCGCAGAAAAAAGCTGGCGCGTCTGAGGTTCGCTCCGCCGTTGCGAAGTAATGGCGACGCCGGTGACGTTGCGGCGTTTGAGACATTCATTGACCGACGCAACGAGCGCGGGGTGCGCGGAAAGTTCGAGGAAATGTTTGTGACCAGCTTGGATTAAATTATCCGTGGCGGTCGCGAAAACGACTTGTTCGCGGACGTTGCGCCACCAGTAATTCGCGCCGAAGTCGAGGCCGCTCGTAAGTTTGCCAGTGACGGTGGAGTAGAGCGGCAACTTTGCTTTGCTGACTTTGACTTTGCCGAGGCTGCGCGCGAGTTCCGCGCGGATGGCGTCCATGTGGTGGCTGTGGAACGCGTATTTGACCTGCAAAAAACGGTTGAACGTGCCGCGCTTTTCCAAGTCGGCGGAAATAATTTCCAGCGCGTCGGCGTCGCCGGACAACGTGAGCGAGGCTGGGCCATTGTAGGCACCGACGGTGACGCGACCGGGAAATTTAGCGGCAAGCGTCTCAGCTTCTGCGGGACTCATGCCGACGGCGAGCATCTTGCCGTTATCCTGCGCGTGGCTCATGCAACGACCACGCTGGAAAATCACACGCGCGGCCTCGCGCAAGGTGAGCACACCCGCAAGGTGCGCGGCGGCAACTTCGCCGACGCTGTGACCGACGACGGCGGCGGGCGAGACGCCGAGCGATGCCCACACGGCAGCGAGCGAAACTTGGTGCGCGAAAATGGCGGGTTGCGCGATGGCGGTGTTATCGAGGCGGGACGATTTTTCATCGCGGGCAAGTTCGGTGAGCAATGACCAATTGCCGAACTCGCGCAAAAGTTTATCGCACTCTTCCATCTTGGCGCGGAAGACGGCGTTGGTTTTCAGCAACTCGCGCCCCATGCCCCACCACTGCGGGCCTTGGCCGGAGCAGACGAACACGGGGTTCACGGCGTCGCCCTCGGCGTGACCGGTGATGAAGTGAGGCGTGGTTTCACCGGCGATAAACGCACCGAGTTGCTTGGCGAAATCGGCGCGCGTGTGGCCGAGCACGGCGAGCCGATACGGGTGCGCGGTGCGCCGTTGCGTGGCGGTGCGGGCAATTTCGCGCGCAGACGCGGGAGATTTTTTTACGAACGCGCGGAAGTCTTGCGCGACAGCTTGCAACGCCTCGGCGGAGCGAGCGGATAAATTCAAAACGAGCGGCGGTTCACCGGCAATTTTTGGCTGACGCGGCAAACGCAAATTCGCCCCCGAAGTTTTTTTCGCGGGCGGCGATTGCAAGATGGCGTGGGCGTTTGCGCCGCCGAAGCCGAAGGAGTTGATGCCGCCGTAAAGTTCGCCAGTGGCAGAAAGTTTTTCGGTCTTCGCGACGACGCGGAGTTTCAATTTTTTGAAATCAACGTGCGGGTTCGGTTTGCGAAAATGGAGATTCGCGGGGATGACGCGATGCTTGAGGACGAGCGCGAGCTTGATGAGACCGGCGATGCCAGCGGCGGCTTCAAGGTGGCCAATGTTGGTTTTGACGGAGCCGATGAGCAACGGGCGGTTCGCGGGACGGCCTTCGCCGAGCGCGGCTCCGAGCGCGTGGGCTTCGATGGGATCGCCGACAGGCGTGCCGGTTCCGTGCGCTTCGACGTAGTCAATGCGCGCGGGTTTTAGACCGGCGGCGAGGCAGGTTTCGCGCACGAGTTTTTCCTGCGCGACGGGGCTGGGCACGGTGATGCCATTCGTGCGGCCGTCTTGATTCGCGCCGGTCGCGCGGATGACGGAATAAATTTCATCACCGTCAGCAAGCGCTTGCGAAAGTGGTTTGAGCAGCACCGCGCCAGAACCTTCACCGCGCACGAAACCATTCGCGCGCGAATCGAATGCCTGACAGCGGCCAGTGGGCGACAACATGCCCATGCGCGAAAAAGTGATGTAGGGCGCGGGGCTTAACAACGCGTTGACGCCCGCGCACAAGGCCATTTGGCAATCGCCGCGCCAGAGGCTTTGACACGCGAAGTGCAGCGCGGTGAGCGCGGAGGAACACGCGGTGTCCATCGCCACGCTGGGGCCGCACAAATCGAACGCGTAGGAAATACGATTGGCCGCGATGCTGATGGTGCTGCCGGTGGCGGTGTAGACATCGGCTTTGACCTGCTCCATCGCGCCGCTCTGGAGCATGGTGTAATCGGTCGTGGAAATGCCGACGAACACGCCGGTGTTGGAGCCGCGCAGGGCGTTCAAGTCCTGCCCGCCGTCTTCGAGCGCGCGGGTGCAGGCTTCGAGCAACATCCGTTGTTGCGGGTCCATCCAGTCGGCTTCGCGCGGCGAGATACCGAAGAACGCGGGATCAAATTTGTCCACGTCCTCGACGAACGCGCCCCACTTGGTGATGGATTTGCCGGGCGTGCCGGGCTTGGGGTCGAAGAACGTTTTGATGTTCCAGCGATTCGCAGGAATTTCTTCGAGGCAATCCGTGCCGGCGCACATCATTTTCCAAAATGCGGCGGGCGAATCGGATTTTCCGGGCAGGCGACAGCCGATGCCGACGATGGCGATGGGTTCTTTGACCGTGGGTTGGTTTGGCATCTAGCGCTAAAAAAAGTTTTGGATTGAACGGCTGATTAAAAATTCGACGGCGGCAATTATTTCTGGCCGTAAATCTGTTCGGGTGTTTCCAACTGCGACTCGGTGATTTTAATTTTCGCGCCTGCGTCGGTGACGGAGCGGAAGAAACAGGATTGATAACCCTCGTGACACGCCGCGCCGACTTGCGCGACTTGGATGAGGAGCGTGTCGCCGTCGCAATCGAACGCGATGTCTTGCACGGTCTGCGTGTGGCCGCTGCTCTCGCCCTTCATCCAAAATCTTTGGCGCGAGCGGCTCCAGAAGTGCGTCTTGCCGGTGGCGAGGGTGGATTCGAGCGACGCGCGGTTCATCCATGCCATCATCAGCACGCGCCCCGTGCCCTGCTCTTGCACGATGGCGGGAATCAGTCCCTGCGAATCGAACTTCAGTTGGTCGTAAAAACTCATAATGCGGCGCGGAAAATAGCAGAGACGCAACGGCGTGAACCATGAAAAATTTCAAGTTTGCAGCACGAACTGATGCGGCGCGGAGTTCCGCCTTCAGGCGGTTCGGTGAATACGCCTCGACATCCGCACCGCCTGAAGGCGGAACTCTGAACGGAAGCTAGGTCACTTCAGCGGTTCCAGCGTGAGCGGGTCGCGCAGCGGGCGGTCAATCACTTGCCCGCCGAGTTCGGAGAGCTTCACGGGATGCGCGGGATGGCCGAGCAAAATTTCTGCTTGGTTGCCGACGACGAGGATGACGAGCTTTTCCGACGTGAGATATTTCTGCGCGACGCGTTGCACGTCGGCGGCGGTGACGGCGGCGATGCCCGCGCGGAAATTTTTCCAGTAATCCGGCTGGCTGACGTAGCGACCGGTGAATTCTTCATCGGCGAACAATTCGGAGTTGGCCTGCTTGGAGCCGAAGTGTTGTGGGAAGCGTTCGAGATAGGAATTTTTCGACGCGGCAAGCTCGGCGTCGCTCACGGGCGTGGCGCAGATTTTTTTCATTTCGTCTTGGATGAGCGAAATGGCGTAGGCCACGGTGCGGTTCTTGGACTGGAATTCCGCCGTGAACGGCAGCGGGAAATAAATGCCGCCACGGAATGTCGTGCCAGCGTGATACGCGAGGCCTTCGTCGGAGCGCACACGGTTCATGATGCGCGAAGTGAAGCCGCCGCCGCCGAGAATATTGTTCATGATGGTGATGGCGAAGGCGTCGGGATTGTCGCGGCGGATGCCGGGCAGCAGCATGGAAACGCGACCTTGGTTCACGTCGGGTTTGTCCACGACGTAGATGCCGGGCGCGGCGAAGGTGGTGTTGGTGAAAAACATGGGCGGCACTTCGCCCTTGAACGGCGCGGCGGCGAAAAGTTTTTCCAGTTTGGCCGTCATCTCGGCGCGATCGAAATCGCCGCTGACGGCGACGACAAAATTTTGCGGGGCGAACCAGCGCTGATGGAAGGCTTCGAGGTCTTTTCGTGAGATGGATTCCAGCGACTTGGCGGTGACGGCGCGGTTGCTCCAGAATTTTTCGCCGTAAGCCAAGTAGTCCGCCTCGCGCTCCTCGATGGACTCGGAGTTGTCGTTCCGCTGCTTCATGCCTTGGAGCATCTCTTCTTTGTGCAACTTGATTTGTTCGTCATCGAACTTCGGCGCGTAAAGCACGTCGCGCAAAATCGCGAGGCCTTCGTCCACATCTTTGGCGAGCAAATTGAGACTGACTTCGCCGCGTGTGCTTTCGATGCCGGACTCCAAACCAGCGGCGAGGAACGCGAGGCGTTCTTCGAGTTGCGCGGCGGATTTTTTGCCCGCGCCGCCGTGGGCGAGCAGCCAGCCAGTGAGTTCGGCCACGCCTTCTTTGCCGATGGGTTCGAGATACTGGCCGGCGCGGACGTAGACGACGATGTTTACGAGCGGCAACTCGCGATCCGGCACAAGGTAGGCAACCGGGCCGGACTTGAGTTGGACGCGGTAATCATCAGCACGCGGCGGCTCGAACTGGAGCGGCGGGAACGCAAGCTTTTCCGGGCGCGCGGGGATGGACGCGGGCGCGGGTAAATCGGCACGAACTGCGCTCGTGAGTGAGAGCGTAAGCAAACTGGCGGCGAACAGACTCCGCAAGGTCTTGGAGTGCGCGGGCATGACCGCGCTTTGGAACTGGGAGACATATCT
Source organism: Verrucomicrobiota bacterium (assembly GCA_046050965.1). Lineage (GTDB taxonomy): Bacteria > Verrucomicrobiota > Verrucomicrobiia > Limisphaerales > JAFMIX01 > JAFMIX01. Next base: position 5,167 of record JBJOPC010000265.1, read on the forward strand.
CCCAGTGACAAAGCGGCGACGTGTCGCCGCAGTCCAAGACGCTGGCGCGCTCGCACCATTCACAGGTTTGATTTGACGAAATAAATTTTTCATTGCTTGTCCTCCTTCGCGGCTTTGCGCGTGTAGGTCGCGACGGCGCGGTTTTCTTTGGTGAAATAAGTTTTGGCCACGCGCTGCACGTCGGCGGCGGCGACGGCTTGGACTTTTTTGTCGGCGCGGTCGAACTCGTGCCAGTCGCCGGTGCCGTCGTTGGAAAGGAGGTTGATGAGAATGCCCATGTTGGACGTGAGCTTGCGATATTCACCGGCGGCAAACTGGTTTTTCACCTTCTGCAATTCATCGGCGGGAACTTCCGTTTTTTTCAGCGCGTCGAGTTCGGTGTAAATCGCGGCTTCAACTTCTACCGGCGTGTGTCCGTCGGCGACTTCGCCGGTGATGTCGAACAAGCCCGCCCACTTCTTGGAATCATTGTGTGCGCTCACATCGGTCGCCACGCCGCTGCCGAGCACGAGGCCTTTGTAGAGTCGTCCGGTGCGGTCGGACAAAAGCTGCGCGAGAATGTCCAGTGCGTAGGAATCTTTGTGCGCGAACGGCACGGTGTGCCACCAAATGTCCACGGAGGGATTGGCTTCCACCTCGGCGTTCATGCGTTTCTCGGCGGTCTGTTTCATTTCGAGCGTGACGACATCGGGCGGTGTGTTCGTGCCGCGCGGGATGCGGCCAAGGTATTTTTCCGCGAGCGCGACGGCTTCGTCCGTTTTGAAATCGCCGACGAGCGTGGCGGTTAAATTCTGCGGCGCGTAGTAGGTCGCGTAAAATTCATCCGCCTGCAATTTGGAAATCGCCGGAATGTCCGACGGCCAGCCGACGGTCGGCCAACTGTAGGGATGCGATTCCCAAAACATGGCGTTGAATTGCTCGCTCGCCAGCCCCATCGGCGGCGAATCCGTCCGCATCCGCCGCTCCTCGAACACCACGTCGCGCTCGGCGTAAAACTCGCGGCGCACCGGATGCAGCAGGCGTTCGGACTCCATCCACATCCACAGCTCCAGCTTGTTCGCCGGCACGGAGCAGTAATACACCGTCATGTCGTTATCAGTGCCCGCGTTCATGCCGGTCGCGCCGTTGGCGTCGTAGAGCTTCCAGAATTCGTTCTTCACGATGAGTTCGCGCTGGGCAAGGACGAGTTCTTGAAAACGTTTATTCAGTTCGTTCCAACGCGTGGATTTATTTTCCGGCTTTTGCCAATCGTCAATCTCGCCCCGGCGCGCGGCGGCGCGAAGGTTGGTTTCTTCGGCACGCATTTGCTCCCGGATTTTTTCCTGCTCGTCCATGATGGCGGCGTCCTTCACGGCGTCTTTCGTGCCAACGGTCGGCGTGCCTTTGAACATCATGTGCTCGAAGAGATGCGCGATGCCGGTCATGCCGGGTTTCTCGTTGCTGCTGCCGACGTGCGCGACCCAGCCGCCCGCGACGGCGGGTTCATCGTGCCGCTCGATGAGCAGGAGCCGCATGCCGTTGGATAAAGTTTTTTCGACGACGGTTGATTTTTCCGCCGCGCGCACGGTGAGCAACGCAGTGGCCAGAGCGAGAGTTGTTAAAATCCTTTTCACGATGAGTGCGGGGAAGCTAGGGGAACGCGCGACGACGGCAAATAAAATCTCTCACGCTGGGCAGCCACGAACAGAATTTTAGTTTTATTTTTCCCACTCGCCCCCTAGGATTCGCCGCGATGACCAACGCACCGCGATGAAAACCGCCCTCATCATTGACGACAACTCGCAGTTCCGCGAACTCATGGGCGAAATTCTCCGCACCGACGGCTGGCGCGTCCACGACGCCCCTGACGGCGACGCGGGCGTGGAACTCGCCCGGCAGCATCGCCCGCACGTCATCCTCTGCGATCTCCTCATGCCGCGCAGCAACGGCTTCCAAGTTTGCCGCGCCATCCGCAGCGACGCCTCCCTCGCCAACATCCGCATCATCGTCACCTCCGGGCGCGAATACGAAGCCGACCGCGTGGCCGCGCGCGAAGCGGGCGCCGACGCCTATCTCACCAAGCCCGTCCGTCCCGATGTGCTCACGCGCATGGCGAATGAATTTGCCGGCCACGGCGAAATTGCCACTTTGAAAACCCCACCGCCGTCCGTCGCCAAAAGCCGTTCGCCCGCGACCATAAAATTCTGGGGCGTGCGCGGCTCCATCGCCTCACCCGGCCCGGACACCGTCCACTACGGCGGCAACACCACCTGCCTCGAATTCCGCGCCGACGGCGAAATTATTATTCTCGATGCTGGCACCGGCCTGCGCCAACTCGGCAAAGCGTTGCTCGCGGAATTCAAAAACCAGCCGCTCAACATCACGCTCCTCCTCACCCACACGCACTGGGATCACATCCAAGGCTTGCCGTTTTTCGCGCCGTTGTATTCACCGCACAGCCGCATCCGCATCCTCGGCTACGAAGGCGCGCGGAAAAGTTTGCTCCAGATTTTATCCGGCCAGATGGAGAGTCCGTATTTCCCCGTGCCGTTCGGCGAACTGCCCGGCAACATTGAGATTGAAGAACTCAAAGATATGCACGCCTACGTCGGCTCCGTGCGCGTCGAAGCGTGGTTCGCCAATCACCCCGGCATCTGTGTCGGCTACCGGCTGCACACCGCCGACGGCTCGTTCACTTTTTTCCCCGACAACGAACCGCAAGCGCGCCACCGCGAAACCAGCGTGTTCGGCAAAAATCCCGGCGCCGACACCGTCGCGTTTGGCCGCGTGGAAGAACAGCGCATGGCCGACTTCATGCAAGGCTCCGATGTGCTCGTGCTCGACTCGCAATACGACCAACAGGAATACAGCTCGCACGTCGGCTGGGGTCACGGCTGCGTGGACGATGCTGTGTCACTCGCGCTGCAAGCCGGCGTGAAACAACTTTATCTTTTCCATCACGACCCCGACCACAACGACCAAAAAATCGCCGAGATGGTCGAACACGCCCGTTCCCTCATCGCCGAGCGCGGCGCGAAGTTGCAAGTGGACGCCGCGCGTGAAAGCTTGGTGGTAGAACTCGCCGCCGTATCGGGGAAAAAATAGTTAGCCGCTGGGAAAAAAACATCCGTTTTCCCCCTCCCTAACCCTCTCCCGCTGGGAGAGGGAACTACAGTTGAAGCCGTCCCGATTTAAGAATTTTTCTTGAGATGTTGACCGCACCCGTTTTGCCAAAACGCGGCCAACTTTTCTCCCTCTCCCAGCGGGAGAGGGAGAGCGCACCGCCAAATCAGAACTCGGACTTCTTCTCCCACGTCGGCTTCACAACCGCTGCTCGTCGGCGTCAATCACATCCACAAAACAAGTGATGTCCGCGCGATTCGCCACGCCCGCCTGCTCCTTGCGCATCTGCAACCGCGCTTGCCCCTCGGTGTCACCCGCCTTCGGGTAATCCAGCATCGCGGGCAACAGCGCGGCTTTTTCGGCGGCAGATTTTTTCACGTTCACGCGCACCCAATCGCAGACCTCGCCGTCGCACACGGAATTTTTCACGGCTGCCAGCATCTGCTCATGCGTCACGTCTGCCGCCTTGAGCCAGCCAGCATCAAAACCTTTGCCGAGATTCGGCTGGTAGTCGGCGTGGAGTTTGCCCGCGAGATGCAGGCGGATTTTGTCAACGTAGCGCGGCAAGTGCGGCCAACCGTCCATGACTTCGCGTGGACTGCGGGGGAAAATTCGTTCGTTCATGCGCGTGAAGATGCGGAGCGCGCGCGGGCAGTTCAACGCTAAAAATGGTCGAGGGTCGAAGGTCGAGCGGCGAGAGGGTGCTTCGTCGGACACAGAATGCGCTCAACTCTCGATGCTCGACCTTCGACCTTCGACTACCTCCCCGGCTCCACCGAGATTTTCCGCACGTCACTCACACCGAGTTCTAGCAGCGACGCGTTGTGCAGCAACTCCGCGTTCGTGCTGCCACCGGAAAATTTTGCGAGCGCGCGTAGCCGCTCCAACTCCGCCGCGCTCAACACATCCAAGGCCACCGGGTCGCGGCTGAACCGCAGTTGCCCCACCGTAGCCGTGTAGTGCAGCCGCGCCTCACTGCCCGCGAACTGTCCGAGCAACGCGTCCGTGATGTGCAACACCACGCGGTCGCCGAGTTGCGGCAACGCGCAGATTTCGGGAATCGCCGCCGCCAGCCGGTCGGCGTCGCTGGTGAACCGCGCCGTGTTATCCACGCTGCCGGTCGCGAGCGTGAACAACTGCCCCGCCACGCCCGCCTCGTTGTGATTGAGCAGCGGCGCGATGACGATGAGCTTGGTCAACTCGCGCGTGACCAGTTTGCTCACGAAAGATTTGCGCCCGACGCCGTCGTTCGTCTGACCGAATTCAAAATCGCCCCAGCGCAAATTGCCGAGCAGCGGCGTCTCGTAAAAAACTTTTTCATCCCAGCCGGCGTCTAACGCGCCGGCGACACGCACCCCGAGCGTCGCCGCCAGCTCGCCAAAACCGGCGCGCTGCAAATCCGCGAGACTGCGATCCCAGATGACAATGTGCGCCGCCGGAATTTTCGCCGCGAGCAAACCTTGCACGACTGCCGCCGCCACCGCTGGACGCGTCCCGACCGTCGGCCCTGGCGCGGCGAAAACTTTCACGCCCACCACATCCTGCGTCTGCACCAGACTCGCCCACGCGCTCGCAGCGTCGGCTTGGCTCGTTAGCGTCGTCACGCCGGAATCCACCATCGCGCGCACCGCGTCCGCGCGCGGCGTGAAGTCTGCAACCGCCGCCAGATTTTCCACGATGACCACACGCGCCTGATTCGTGAGCGGCGTCGGCGCGGGCGTTTTGAAAAGTTCAGCGGCGTGAATCGAAGTCAGTGCGAACAAATAAAAACCAGCGGTCAAAATAATTGAGGCGTTGGTAGGGCGTGTCACTCCCTGCGCGCCGTCGTGGGCAGGCTCAAGTCCGGCGCGCACGGAGTGACACGCCCTACCAACCCACTTGGAAGTTAGGCTTTGAAGGTTGAAGGTTGAATGTTTCACCAAGCGAATTATCCCGTGTTTCATCGGCGCGTTTCTTGACACTGGCGGGCGCGGATGCTACCAACTCGCGCGATGCTGACGATAAAAAACCTGCGGCCAGAGCGATTGTGGCTGCTCTTGCTCGCCCTGACCGTCGCGCTGGGTTTCACCGGCTGCAAACCGCCGGGCGCGCGCGCGCTGTTGCAGGGTAAAAAACTTTTGGACCAAGGCAAACCCGCCGACGCCATCGCCCCGCTGCAAACCGCTGCCACGCTTCTCGCCACCAACGCCAACGCTTGGAATTTCCTCGCGCTCGCTCACCACGCCGCCGGCAAACCCGATGCCGCCGCGACCGCTTACCAAAACGCCATCGCCGCGAATCCGAATCTCGCCGAGCCATATTTTAATTTCGGTTGCCTGCTGCTCGAACAAGGCAATCCCGCTGCCGCGCGCAACGCGTTGCTCAGCTTCACCCAGCTCCGCCCGCGCGATGCCAACGGCTGGCTCAAGCTCGGCCTCGCGCAACTTCGCGCCCGCGATCTCCCCAACGCCGAGCGCAGCTACGCCACCGCGCTGAATCTCACGCAGACGCCGGAAGGTTGGAACGGCCTCGGTCTCGTGCAGGCCGGCCAGCGCGCCCGCGCCCGCGAAGCCGCCACGAGTTTCAGCAACGCGCTCAAGTTGCAGCCCGACTACGCGCCCGCGCTGCTCAACCTCGCTGTGATTTATCAGTCGCAAAACAATCGCGCTGCGGCGTTGGAAAAATATCGTGCCTACGCCGACTTGAAAAATTCCCCGCCCAACCAAGACGCCGTCGCTGCGCTCGTCAAATCGCTCGACGCCGAATTAAATCCACCTGCACCCGTCGCGCCAATCGTCGCGGTCAAAACCAATTTGCCGCCCGTGGTCGTCGCCGCGAAGACGAACGCCGTGCCCGTCGTCTCCAACCGCCCCGCGCTCTCGCAACCCAAACTCATGGTCGTGGTCAGCAATCCCACACCCCGAATCGCGCCTGCTCCAAAAACCAATTTGCCCGTGCAAGTCGTCACGCTCACGAACGACGCACCGTTAAAAATCGCCGTGGATGTTTCGCCCACGAATCCTGCGCCGCTGTTCACCAACGCCGTCATCGTGCCGCCGATTGAACCCAAGCCCAAACCCGTCACCATCGCACGCTACAATTTTCATGCGTCTGGAAAAATCAAACCCGGTAACCGCGCGCTCGCCACGCCCGCCTTCGAGCGCGGCATCGAAGCGCAAGACGAACGCTCGCTGACCAACGCCCTCGCCGCCTTCCGCGAGGCCGCGCTCGCCGACCCCAGCTATTTCAAGGCGCACTACAACCTCGCGTGGACCGCCTACGCGCTGAAGGATTGGCCAACCGCGCTCGAAGCCTACGAGAACGCCCTCGCCCTCGACCCCGCTTCCACCGACGCGCGCTACAATTTCGCGCTCACGCTCAAGCAAGCCGGTTACCCGCTCGACGCCGCGAACGAGTTAGAAAAACTCCTCGCTAAAAAATCTGATGACGCCGCCGGACATTTGCTGCTCGCCAATTTATATTCGCAACAACTCGGCGGCATCGAACTCGCGCGCCCGCACTACCAGAAAGTTCTGGAGTTGAAACCGCAGCACCCGCAAGCCACGCAAATCCGCTACTGGCTCACGGAAAATCCGTGACGTGAAAACCGCCTTGCTCATTTTCTTCGCGGCACTCCTGTCTGCGGTCGCCCAGATTAATTTCCCCACACCCGCCGCCACCAACCAAGCCGTCACCGTCACCGAACGCGCGGAACAAATTCGCGCGCAACTCATCCAACAGCGCCGCCTCATCTGCGGACGCATCGTCAAGCTTCTGCCCGAAGGCGTCGTCATAGACAGCGGCTACACCAACTTACTCCTCGCGCCGCTCAACCGCGCGTGGTTCACGCCCGCCACCGCCGTCGTCCCGCGCGATCATTCACTCGTGGAAAGCCAGACGCCCGACGCTGTCTGCGTGGGCTTGGTTTTTTTGACGGACTTGCCGAAGACGCCCGGCGCGAAGCCCAAGCAGTTTGATTACGTCTGCCTCGAAGGTTTTCCCATGGGACAATTCACCTACACGTCCGTGGCCGACTTGCAGCGCACCGTGCGAAAATTCTCCACGAAAATAAACTTGGCCGTGCGCGCGCAACTCGAAGCCGAAGCGAAAGCTGCCGAGGGGAAATAATCTTCAACGGAAGTCGTCCGCAGACTCCACCGATTGACGCAGATTATTTTTCCATCTGCGAAAATCTGCGGACACAAAAGCAAACCCTCTTTGAACGGACGGGAAAAACTTTGCGGGAGAAAAATGGCGACCCTACGGGGAATCGAACCCCGGCTACCTCCGTGAAAGGGAGGTGTCCTAACCGCTAGACCATAGGGTCGCAAAGGGCGGACAATCTAGTTGGGAAACTCGCGTTGTCACGGAAAAATTTCCCGAAAGATTGGTCACCCGGAAAATATTTTCTTTCGTGTGTTTCGTGCGTTTCGTGGTTAAAACTTTCCCCGCGATGACTCCTTATCTCAACCTGCTCCGCTACGTCCTCGAACACGGCAAGTTCAAAGCCGACCGCACTGGCACGGGCACTTACTCCGTGTTCGGCGCGCAGACGCGCTACTCGCTGCGCGACAGTTTCCCGCTGCTCACCACCAAGAAGACGCACCTCAAATCCATCACCTACGAGCTGCTGTGGTTTTTGCGCGGCGAGACGAACATAAAATTTCTCACCGACCACGGCGTCACGATTTGGAACGAGTGGGCGGACAAGGACGGCAACCTCGGTCGCGTCTACGGCGCGCAATGGTGCGATTGGCAAACCACCGACGGCCGCCGCCTCAACCAGATTGACGACGTCATCGCGCAGATTAAAAAGAATCCCGACTCGCGCCGCCTTATCGTCAGCGCGTGGAATCCGGGCGAGGTGGACAAGATGGCTTTGCCGCCATGCCACGCGCTGTTTCAATTTTACGTCAGCGACGGCGAATTGAGCTGCCAGCTTTACCAGCGCAGCGCGGATATTTTTCTCGGCGTGCCGTTCAACATCGCCAGCTACGCGCTGCTCACGCTGATGGTCGCGCAGGTCTGCGGCCTGAAGCCCGG
>JBJOPC010000266.1:0-3785 GCA_046050965.1 Verrucomicrobiota bacterium
GAGAGAGGAATCGTTGCAGAAAATTTCCGGCGCCCAGACGTTCTGCACGTCGGGTTCGTGCGCCATGACTGGAATGAATTGCTGGTTCGTCCAGTGGATCAAGTCGTGCGATTGCGCGCAGCCGAAGCCGGTGTTGCCGCGCCATGCACTCGTCCAGACGCAGTGGTAAATGCCGTCCGCACCGCGCGCGAGGCTGGGGTCGCGCATGATTTTTCCGTCCACTTCGGCGGGGAGAAAAGTTCCGGGCAGATTCGTCCAGTGATAACCATCGTAACTGTAGGCGTAGCGCAAGCCGTCTTGCTCCGGCTCGCGGAAGGTGGCGAAGAGATACGCGGGGTCACTGGTTGCAGGGCGAGTTGAAACACAGCCGGTTAAACCGAGAACGAACGCGAGTAGGAAAATGTTTCTCATGGCAGCGGCGGGCCGGTTTTGACGCGATAGAAACGCAGTGGGTCGCTGTTCGTGTCGCTCCAGTTGAACGTGGCGGGCGGGGAGTTGGTGATGAAGAGTGTGTTCCAAGTCGTGAGATTGCTGGAAGTTTGCAGCGCGTAATCAGGGCCGACTTGGCCGGTGACAGTGAAGTTGAGTTGAGTGCCGGACAGCGAAAGTGAGGCGACGCTGGGTGCGGCGAGCGGGTTGACGATGACGCTGAAGTTTTGCGTGGCGGATAAATTGCCGTTGTCGGTGACGACGACGGCGAAGGGATTCGTGGAGTTCGCGTAGCTGACGGACGGTCGCCAGTTGAGGATGCCGCTGGTCGCACCGAGCGTGGCGTTGGTGGGCGCGAATGGCAGTGTGTAGGTGAGCACGCCGCCTTCGGCGTCGGTGGCGGTGTTGGTGAAGTTCACGGTCGCGCCGACGTTGACGGTGCGGTTGGAAATGGCGGTGAGAATGGGCGCGGTGTTCGCAGGCGCGCTGGCGGTGGTGATGTGGATGCCGATGCTGTTGGTAAGGCTAAAGCCGCTGGCATCAGTCACGATGAAGGTAAATTTTCCGAGCGCATTGGTTGTCACGCCAGCGGTGAAACGTGCGGTGCGATTGGTGAGCAAGGTGACGGAACCGTTGCTGGCGGCGGAGACGGTGAGCGTCGGTGAGAGATTGGTGAAGCCGCGCACAAATTGATAGAGGTCAAGATTCACGGAAGAATTGGTCGCGCAATCAGCGTGCGGGGCGGCGAGCCAACTCAAATAGTCTTCGAGGTTGGAATAGCCATCGCCGTCGAGGTCGCCATTGCTGTCGGAGAAATCGTTCGCGGGTGAATTAGGATTGAAGCCTTTGATTTGCTCCCACCAATCAGGCAAACCATCGTGGTCGGTGTCGGTCGGCACATTGAAGGTTGCGTAGGCGGGCCAAGGGAAATTCGGCGAGCCGACGGCGTCTTGCACATCCGTTGGCGCATCAATGATGCCGGGATAGTTCGGGCCAGTGGCGGCTTGCAGTAGGCCGTTGATGGTGTAAGTGGGGCCGTTGGTCCCGGTGTAGTGGACGGTGCGGTCGAGCACTTCGCCGATGACGCGGCGGTCAATCACGTCCGGCGCGGGCAGGTTGCAACCGGAGTCGGACAACACGAGTTTGTAGGCGTTGGTAGGCGTGTGGGTAGCGACGTAGGAGGGAAAAATTTCCGCATTGGTCTGGACTTGCGCCTGGACGGTGGCGCCGTTGTTGAAACCGCCGTTGGCCCAATTGTTCGTGTAATAATTTGCCTGACCGGAGACGCCTTCCATCACGTTGCTGACCATGTAATAATATTCTGCGCCCCAATTGGTGACGAGTGTGTCGAGCTTCAACAGGTATTTTGCGGAAGGGCTCGTGGAGTAGGAGCGGTAGTAGTTGTTGACGTAATTGCAGCGCGCTACGCCGCCGTCAGTGCTGCGCGCAGTCCAGTTGTAGACGACGTTGTTGCGAATATCGAGCGAGCCGGCGTAATGCTGACTTTGGTCGAGACCGCCGGCCAACGACCAGTTGCGGTCGGTCGAATGGGCAATGAGGTTGTGGTGGTAGCTGCCTATCTCGCCACTGATGGAAGCCGCAAAAGCGTGGGCTTGATAGCAGTCGGTGCAGCCAGTCGAGGCGCGCAAAGAATCGTTGTAGTGGTAAGAATGTTGGAGCGGCTCCGAGATGATGTTGTGCTGAAAACTGGTCATCGCGGACTGGCTACCGACCGCGCCGCTTTGGCGCGAACTGCTGGCTTCGTCAATCGTCCAACTGATCGAACAATGGTCAATGATGGAGTGGGTGGAATTGCCGAGGCCAATACCGTCCATCGCTTGTTGCGAAGCATCGCCGAGACGGCAGCGCATGAACCGCATGATGACATCATTGCAACTGCTAAAGCCCGCGCGCCAGTTGGCGAGGCAAATGCCTTCACCGGGCGCAGTCTGGCCAGCAATGGTGAGATAGCCGTTGCCGACGACGCACGGTGATTGCAACCGAATCAAACCGGACACGCGGAAAACCACAGTGCGCGATCCACTGGCGGCGATGGCGGCGCGATAACTACCCGCGCCGCTGTCATTGAGATTCGTCACTTCGATGACCACGCCGCCGCGTCCGCCGCGTGCAAAACGGCCATAACCTTCAGCGGTCGCGAACGCAAGATGGCGGGTGCGAAATTTCCAGACAGAGCCTTTCACCAGATTGGTCACCCCGTTCGCGATGTTGAGTTGATCTACGCGCCAGTAGTAAGTGAGCGCGCTGTTGAGATTGGTAACGTTGAAAAGATTCGTGATGCCTATGGCGGCGGTGGAGTTGGTCTTGAATTCTGGCGAAGCGTTGGTGGCATTCGCGACCGTGTTGCTGATGGTTCCGAAATAAACGTAGTTGGACACGGCGAAGCCCGCCGGAACCCATTGCAAGGTGAGGTAACCAGCGTTGGTCGTGCCGGGAGCTGCGGTGTCGTTGTTGGCAAAAACGTGTTCGTCACCGGGTGCTGGAAAAATTGCCGAAGCGGTCGTGCCGGGCGGACTGGGGCGGTCAATCTCAAAACCGTTGAGGATGACAAAGTCGAGAAGGCTGCTGTGGTCGGGATCGAAATTGAGAACGACGGGCTGGCCGTCATAGCTATTGGTCACGGTGAAAAAAGCAAAGCCGCTTTTGCTGTCGTTCGTGGACACGAGGCTTGGAGTGTTGGTGAACATCGGCACTCCGTTCGCGCTGACGATGCAGTGGCTCATCACATTCGCACCGTGCCAGGTGCCGCCGGACGCGCTGCCCCAAATGTCATTGTGGTAAGTAGTGATGGTATGCGAGCCAGCGGAGAGATTCGAAATCGTGAGACTAAAAGCTCCCGCATTGGTGTAGGGTTGGTCAATGTTGGGTGTGACGGAGGCGTCTTTCCAATGCACCCAACAGCCGTCGCAATTCAGACGATAGCCGGCATTGGGATCGGTGCTGGTGGTGTTGCCGTTTTTATTCGCGTAGTTCGCGTTGAGGTAGATGGTGGCATCGGCTGCGGTCGGGAAGGTTTCCGCCACGGTGCAGGCAATGATGTTGGCGATGTTCGTGGCCGTGGGCAGGCCGGTGTCAGGATCAAGCGTGTAGGTGAAGTTTGTGAACGAACGCGTCACCGTGCGCTTTGTGCCGGTCAAGTCGGGCGACATATACCACGCGGTGAAACCCGGCGCGGTGACATCCGAGCGCACCGTGCCGTTGATGTCCACGCTCAAAAGCTGAGCGTAGGTGGTAGTCGCGTAGAGACACGCGGCATACAAGGCGATCAAAAATAATTTTTTCATGGCAGCGGCGGGCCGGTTTTGACGCGGTAGAAACGGAGCGGGTCGCTGTTC
>JBJOPC010000267.1:0-4762 GCA_046050965.1 Verrucomicrobiota bacterium
AATCAAAGGCGACGTCGCCAAGGTGCCGGGTATTGACGGCGAAAAAATGAGCAAGAGCTACGGCAACACCATCGAGATTTTTGGCGACGAAAAAGTCCTGCGTAAAAAAGTGATGGCGCTCAAGATGGATTCGCGCACACCTGCCGAGCCGAAACCGGACGCGGAGCTAAACGTCGCGATTCAGTTGCTCAAGGTGATTGATGCGGGCGTCGGCAAGGAATACGAGGAAAAGCTGCGCGCGGGCGGCATGGGCTACGGTGATTTGAAGAAGAAGTTGTTTGAGGTCTATTGGGAACACTTCGCCGCTGCGCGAGCGAAGCGCGCGGAGTTGGCGGCGAACATGGATTACGTTCACGCCACGCTCAAAGATGGCGCGACCAAAGCGCGTTCGCTGGCGCAGACCGTTTTGCACCGCGCGCGCAAGGCGAGTGGGCTGCAATAAAAATCTCACGCCAAGACGCCAAGACGCCAAGATCATGACTGAAAATGAAATTGCCAAAGTGGTGGTGGATGCGGCGTTCAAAATCCACACGACGCTTGGGCCGGGTTTGTTGGAATCAGTTTATGAAGCCGTGCTCACCTACGAATTGCAGCAGCGCGGATTGAATGTTGTCCGTCAGCAACCCATCCCGGTGATTTATGAGAGCGTGCGCCTCGAAGAGGGTTTTCGCGCCGACCTCATCGTTGAAGGCAAAGTCATTGTCGAATTAAAATCCGTCGAAACCATCGCGCCGGTTCACAAAAAGCAAGTCCTGACCTATCTGCGGCTGACCAACTTGAAGCTCGGCCTGCTCATCAATTTCGGCGACGCGCTGATCAAAGACGGCATCACCCGCATCGTGAATGGACTTTAATCCTTTGCGCCTTTGCGTCTTTGCGTGACACCTCATCCGAACAACCCGCGCCTCCGCCTTCGCGTCACCGCCACTGCCGAGGCCATCGTGCGCGGCGGGCATCCGTGGGTGTTCGCTGACAGCATCCACGAAATCAACCGCCCCGGCCATGCGGGCGAACTCGCCGTCATCTACGACCGCAAAGATAAATTTCTCGCCGTCGGGTTGTTTGACCCTGACTCGCCCATTCGCGTCCGCATCCTCCACGCAGGCAAGCCGCAGACGATTGACGCCGCGTGGTGGTCAGCGCACCTCGTGCAAACGCTCGCGCGCCGCGAAAAACTTTTTGACGCGCAGACTACTGGCTATCGCCTCATCCACGGCGAGAGCGATGGCTGGCCGGGGCTGGTGCTGGATCGCTATGACACCACGCTCGTGCTGAAAATTTACACGGCGGCGTGGTTGCCGCGCTTGGATGAAACCCTCGCGCTGTTCGTGGAAAAAATTCCGTGCGCGCGCGTAGTGCTGCGGTTGAGCCGGAATATTCAGCCGCTTGCGGAGAAAAATTTCCAGCGCCGCGACGGTCAAATATTGCGTGGCGAACTGCCGCCCGCGCCGGTGATTTTTTCCGAGAACGGTGTGCGCTTCGAGGCCGACGTGGTGCGCGGGCAGAAGACGGGATTCTTTCTCGACCAGCGTGAGAATCGCGCCGAGGTCGGCGCACTCGCGCGCGGGCGGCGCGTGTTGAACGCGTTCAGTTTTTCCGGCGGCTTCTCGGTCTATGCCGCGCGCGGTGGTGCGACCAGCGTGACCGATCTCGACATCAGCGCGCACGCATTGGAGTCGGCGAAACGAAATTTTGCACTCAACCAAAGCCATCCCGCTGTCGCCGCATGTCGGCACGAGACGGCGCAAGGTGACGCCTTCGCGTGGCTCGAAGCCAGCACGGCAAAGTTCGATCTTGTCGTGCTCGACCCGCCGTCGCTCGCCAAGCGCGCGACCGAGCGCGAGGGCGCGATTCACGCCTACGAACGGTTGAACGCGCTGGGCATCGCGCGGTTGGCGCGGGATGGAATTCTCGTGGCGGGCTCTTGCTCGGCGCACGTCTCGGCGACGGAAGTTTTCGACGCGGTTCGACGCGCTGCGTTGAAGTCTGGCCGGAAATTTACCGAGCTGAAAACTTTGCAGCACCCGCCCGATCACCCGGCGACGTTCAAGGAAGCGGAGTATCTGAAGGTGATTTATCTGCGGCTGACGACGTGACGCGCGTCACTTTTTGATCAAGTCGCGGACGCTTTCGGCAGCTTGTTTTACTTTCACTTCGGACGTGTTGGCCGCGCCGCGAACCGCACCGAGAATTTGCTCCTGCAAACCCGGCCCGCAACGGATGAGCAACAGCATCGCCATGCCGTAAAGATCATTTTGCGAACGGATGTTGGTGAAAACTTCGCGCTGCACACTCAAGTCCACGGCGCGGTTGTTGGCGGGATTACTCAAGTCCGTGTAGCGCAGTTTGCCGAGCGACAAATTGAGCGTGTCAATCTGCTCGAACTTGAAATCGCCGCCGCGCACCGTGCTGCTGCCGCCGAGATGTTGGCTCAACACGGCGAGGTTCGTGTGACCGGCGCGGTCGCGCACGAGGTTGAGTTCCGCCACGTCGAGGCGCACGAGCGTGAGCCGCAGCTTGCCTTGCGCGAGCGCGGCGCGGTTGATTTCCAGATGGAGTTCGCGCACGTCGATGAGTGGCGCACCGCCGAAGGTCGCGGGGTTGTAGAGCCGCACGTTTTCCAGATGCACGACGGGCGAGAAAAAAGATTCTTCCAGTTTGCCGATGTGCGTTTCGAGGCCGGTCGCCGCTGCGATGCGCCGCTCGGCAATTTTTTTAAAGATCCAATCCTTCGACAAGAACAGCACGCCGAGCAGCACGACGGCGAGCAGCGCGAGTCGCAAAATCCATTTCAACAGGAACTTCATGGTGGGTTTTATAGCAGCGTAGCGCGGCGAAACAATGTTCAAACGGGAATCACGCCGCCAGGTGGCGAGATGAGTTCGCTGTCGGAGCCGTCGGGCTGCCAGGTCACGCGGCCATCAGCCAGCACCTCGCGCACGACGCCCGCGAGCGAGCCGCGCAACGTCTTCACGCGATCGCCGGCGCGGAGTTCGACTTCGCTCTCGAGGCTCGCGATGATTTCTTCGACGGCGTCGCGTTCGAGCAGTCCGAGAATGTAATCGCTCAAAGTCCCGGCGATTTCCTGACGTTTGCCCTTGGGAATTTTTGCGAAGTGCGAGATGGCCGCCTGCCGTCCGATTTCGGCAAACGTGTGTTCGTTCAAAAACAAAAACGGATTGTTGCGATGGCACTGCTGGAGAAATTCCGCCAGCTCGTGGAACGACAAAGATTGTTGATGCGTGTCCGCCCACTGGCTCGCCGTGGAAACGATGGTCTCGCGGTTGAACCCGTGCTGCGCGCCGCCTCGCTTGCACGCGCCTTGGTTCAGGCTGACGACGAGTTCCCAACTCCAGTTTTTGAGTAGCGGGGCGGAGGTGGTGAGCAGGGATTTTGATTTCATGCGTAGGTCAGTTGGCGGGCTGCACGAACGGCGCGAGCTTGGCTGCGAGTTCCGCCGGGAGGCGTTGCGGCTTTTCCGCGAGCGAGGTGCAGACGTGTTTGGTTTCGCCAGTGACGAGCGTCGCGCCCGCTTGGTTCACGATGCGGTAGGCGAAGTTCAGCCGGATTTTTTCTGCCGCCGTCAGCCACGTCTCAATGGTCAGCACGTCGTCGTAACGCGCCGGGGCTTGGTAGCGCAACTGACATTCGACGACGGGGAAAATCACGTCGCGCGCTTGCCAGTCGGCGAGCGTCGCACCCAGCGAGCGGAAAAATTCGCCGCGCGCCGCTTCCAACAAATCGAGATAGCGCGCGTAATAAATGTGATTGCCCACCGTGACTTCCGCGTAGGTGACGCGGTGTGTGTGCCGGAAAATCTGTGCAGCCATGCGCGGAGTTTAAGGCAAAAGGCAAAGGGCAAAAGGCAAAACCTCCGGGGCAGGGCGAGCGTCGCCTCCCGGTTTTATCTGTGTCCATCTGTGTCCATCTGTGGTTAAAATTTCCCCGTGTTGCCGCATAAACAAATTGAACTGAAATTGCAGTCCGCCGTCCGCGCCGTGCTGCCAGACGCCGAAGTCTCCGCCGTGCTCGTGCGCCCGTGCGACCCCAAGTTCGGCGATTACCAGAGCAACGCGCTCATGTCGCTCGCCAAGCAGCGCAAACTCAATCCCCGCCAGCTTGCCACCGACGTGCTCGCCAAACTCGACGTGACCGACGTGTGCGAGAAGGTGGAAATTGTCGGCGCGGGCTTCATCAATTTCCGGCTCAAGGTTTCCGTGCTCACGCAAACGCTCGCGGCGGCGGCGCGTGGCGAGCATTTGTTTTTCACCAAAGCTGCGTCGCCGAAAAACATCGTCATTGATTTCAGTTCGCCCAACGTCGCCAAGCCGATGCACGTGGGCCACATCCGCAGCACCGGCATCGGCGACGCGCTGCAACGCACGCTGCGGCTGCTCGGTCATCGCGTCGTCAGCGACAATCACATCGGCGACTGGGGCACGCAGTTCGGAATCCTAATTTACGGATATAAATATCACCGTGATACAGCTGCTCTTCAGCAGAATCCAATTGAAGAGTTCGTTCGCCTTTACCGTCTGGTGACAGCAAAAATTGAAAATGAGAACCAAATCTTTTTTGCAGAAGCTGAATCCAAAGCTCTGGAAAAAGGGGAGTCTTCGTTTTCTGCTCCGGAATCACAAACTGCCATTGATGCGCGTCAAGAATTGGTTGGTTTGCAGAGTGGTGATCACAAGAATATTGCGATATGGGAAGAAATTATCCGCCTTTCCAAGGTTCAATTTGACACGATTTACGGACGGCT
>JBJOPC010000268.1:0-3842 GCA_046050965.1 Verrucomicrobiota bacterium
GGTCGTGGATCATCAGGTCGAGCACCACGCCCACGTCGGTGCTGCGCGCGGGATACGGCGAGAGCCGGTGCGTCTCGATGAAGCGCGGCTCGGTGGCGACGGTCTGGAGATATTTGAAAACGGGATTGAACCGCTCGACGTGGCCGACTTGCAGCACGCAATTCTTCTGCTGCGCGAGCTGAACCAGTTCCGCCGCCTGCTCGGTCTTCTCGGTCATCGGTTTCTCAACGAGGACGTGCTTGCCCTGCGCGAGCAATTGTCTGGCGATATCGTAGTGCGTGACGGTGGGCGTGACGATGTTGAGCGCGTCGCTGGCAGCAGCGGCTTCGGCGATGGAGGCGAAAACTTTTACGCCGAGCTTGGTGGAAATCTTCTGCGCGGTGGCGGCGTGGGCGTCATAGATGCCAGTAAATTCCACCGTGCCGGTGGCCGCGAGTTCCGCATAGAGTCGCGCGTGGTGTTGTCCAAGCGAGCCGACGCCGAGCACCGCGACTTTAATTTTGGTAGCCATGCGCGCAGTCTGCCAGCGGCGGACGAAGCGGAAAATAAAAATTCACGCTGGGAGTTCCGCATTTATGCGGTTGAGTTGGGTGAGCGCGCCGAACCGCATAAATGCGGAACTCCAAACGGCAACGGCTCAAATGAGCGACGGCTTGGCTACTTGCTCTTCGCGCGCTTTCGGCAGGAACGGTTTGCGAAACGCGTCGGCGAAATCATAACCGTCGGCGAAATCTTCGCGGGTGTCCTTGTCCGTCTTCGCGAGCAAGCTGGACTCAACCATGTTGAAAACAATTTCGCCGAAGTCGGAACCGGTGCGGATGCCCCAGTCGTCCAACACAGTGATGGTCATCGGCCCGAACTGTGCGAGCGCGAACTCGCGGATGCCGCCGAGCAATTCCTGCCCGGTGATGTGGCGCATCTGGCCGTGGTTCTGTTTGAGGATTTGCTTCTGCGTGAAGTCGAGGGCATCGCGCACGAACGTGTAGGCATCGCGCGGGTAACGCGGATCGCGCGTCACGAGCTGCTCCACCACTTCATCGAAATTAATTTCTAGCATATCAGGGTTTGACCGCGCTGGCCTTGGTGGGCGACGCGGTTTGCGGATGCGACAGCCGATAATATTTCACGCCCAAGCCGAGCAACAGCAGACCAAAAAATACTACCAACACGAGTTGCTCGTTCTTGGTCAGGCGGTTCACGGCGGCAACTTACGCGAAAGGTTATGCTGCCGCAATGTTCACGAGTTTCTTCGGCACGACGATGATTTTCTTGATGGTTTTGCCGACAAGGAACGGCTGCACTTTTTCGTTCGCCAACGCGAGCGCTTCAATCTCAGCGTTCGTGGCGGCGGCGGGAACTTTCAGCACATCGCGCAACCGCCCGTTCACTTGCACGGGGATTTCAATCACGTCCTCGACCAGCAGCGCGGGGTCGAATTTCGGCCACGGCGCGTAAGCCAATGATGAATGATGAATGGTGAATGATGCATTGAGCTTCGCCCACAGTTCCTCGGCAAGGTGCGGGGCGAACGGCGCGAGCAACTGGAGAAATTCACGCAACACGCAACACGGTTTCACATCCCACGTCATCGCTTCGTTGATGAACACCATCATGGCGGAGATGGCGGTATTGAACCGCATGGCGTCCAAATCTTCCGTCACTTTTTTAATGCACGCGTGGAGCGTCTTGAGTTGCGCGGGCGTGGCAGGCGCATCTTGAACGCTCGCGTTGAGCTTAATCAAGTTCAGCAACGCTTCGTGACTTGGTGTCTGCGTGGTTAAAGTTTCCTGCTGTTCAAATTCCGTCTCACTCGCTTCGTCCACAAACAAACGCCACACGCGACCAAGAAATTTATACACACCCGCAACGCCACTCGTATTCCACGGCTTGGTGTCCTGCAACGGTCCCATGAACATCTCGTAAAGCCGGAACGCATCCGCACCGTATTCCACCAGCACGTCGTCGGGATTCACCACGTTGCCGCGCGACTTCGACATCTTCTGGCCGTCGGAACCGAGAATGAGGCCTTGATTCACTAGCTTGTGAAACGGTTCTGCCGTCGAGACGTAGCCGAGGTCGAACAAAACTTTGTGCCAGAAGCGCGCATAAAGCAGGTGCAACACGGCGTGTTCCGTGCCGCCGACGTAAAGATCAACGCCCGCCGCCTTGCCATTCGACGCCATCCAATAATTATCCGCATCTTTGCCGACGAACGACTGCGCGTTCTTCGCATCCGTGTAGCGCAGATAATACCAGCACGAGCCGGCCCATTGCGGCATCGTGTTTGTCTCGCGTGTCGCGCCGGGGATTTCGTTCAGCCAGTCCTTGGCGCGGGCGAGCGGCGGCTGGCCGTCGGCGGTTGGTTTGTAATCTTCGAGCGACGGCGGCAGCAGCGGCAACGCACTTTCCGGCAAGGCTTCGTGATACAGATTTCCGGCGGCGTCCTTTTTCCAAATGATCGGGAACGGCTCGCCCCAATAACGCTGGCGGCTGAACAGCCAGTCGCGCAGTTTGTAATTGATGGTGCGCTTGCCGAGATTTTTTTCTTCGAGCCAGGCGGTGATTTTCTTTTTGGCTTCGGGCGTGGGCAGGTGATTCAGATTGGGTTGATCTGGTGGGTAGGCCTTATCTGTATCTTTGTTTTCAAAATTTACAATTTTGCCAACCGGAGAGTTTATGGCCGCACCTTCGTCGCAAAAGGCTGATTCCAACGGCGGAATAATTCCGCCGTGTGATCCTCCATAGACTCCGGGAAGGACTTTGCCTTCTGCATTCCGTGGAAGCTCTTTTTTTTGATAAACGACTTGTCTGATCCGCAAATTAAACTTCTTCGCAAATTCCCAATCACGCTCATCATGCGCTGGAACAGCCATGATTGCGCCCGTGCCGTAGCTGGCGAGAACATAGTCGGCAATCCAGATTGGAATTTTTTCGCCGTTGACGGGATTGATGGCATACGAACCAGTCCAAACGCCGGTCTTTTCCTTGGCAAGTTCGGTGCGTTCAAGGTCGGATTTACTTTGAGTGCGCTCCAAATATTCTCCAACCAGTTTGCTGCGCGATGGTGGAGTGATTTGATCCACCAGCTTATGTTCCGGTGCGAGCACGATGTAGGTTGCTCCAAACAACGTGTCTGGTCGTGTGGTAAAGACACGAATCTTTTCAAGATTCAGCGGCGTTTTGTAAGCTTCAGCCCGTCGGTAGCAACCTTCATCTGCTACAACTTCAAAATCCACCTCCGCGCCTTCGCTGCGGCCAATCCAGTTCCGCTGCATTTCCTTGAGCGAATCGCTCCAGTCAATCGTGTCGAGATCCGCGAGAAGTTTTTCGGCGTAGGCGGTAATGCGGAGCATCCATTGGCGCATCGGCTTGCGGATGACCAGGAAGCCGCCGACTTCGCTCTTGCCGTCAATGACCTCCTCGTTGGCCAGCACCGTGCCGAGTTCGGGACACCAGTTCACCGGCGCTTCGCTGACGTAGGCGAGGCGTTTTGAGTCGCGGAAAATTCTTTGTTGTTCTTCAGTTTTGCAGTCGGTTGGAAATTTAATTGTATCAACAGATTCAGCCTTCTGCGTTTCAGGATTGAACCACGAATTGTAGAGCTTCAGAAAAATCCACTGCGTCCACTTGAAATAATCCGGGTCGGTCGTGGCGAGTTCGCGCGACCAGTCGTAGCTGAAGCCTAGGCTTTTGATCTGGCGCGTGAAGTTGGCGATGTTCACCTCGGTCGTCACGCGCGGATGCTGGCCGGTCTTGACGGCGTATTGCTCGGCGGGCAGGCCGAACGAATCCCAGCCCATCGGATGCAGCACGTTGAATCCGCACGCGCGGCGATAGCGCGC
>JBJOPC010000269.1:0-3043 GCA_046050965.1 Verrucomicrobiota bacterium
TTTGCGGCGCGGCAACAAAACCTTGCGGCGGATTTTTCAGCAGTTGCGCGAGGCCGCAGACGATGGCGGTGAACGCGACGCCGAAGATGAGCATGGCTTTTTGCAGACCGAACTCGGCGAGGAGATATTGCGACGTCGGCGCGAGATAAACCGGCGCGAGGCCGAAGCCCGCGACGACGATGCCCGCAATCAAGCCCGTCTTTGCCGGCGGAAACCACTTGAGCGCGGGCGGCGTCGCCGACGAATAACCGAAGCCGATGCCCACGCCGACGAGCACGCCGAAGCCAAGCAGCCACGTCGCGTAACTGTTTGTGGTGGAAATCAAAACCAAGCCCGCGCCGACGAGCAGCCCGCCGATGGACGCCGTGAGGCGCGGCCCGAGTTTGTCCTGACAGCGACCGGCGAGAATCATCGTGAACGCGAACACGAGGCAGCAGAGCGCGTAGGGATCGTTGAGTTGGTCGCCTTTCCAGCCGAACGTCTCGCCGATTTTCACTTTGAACATGCTCCAAGTGTAGAGCACGCCGAGCGCGAGGTTGATGCCGAGGCCGGAGAACGCGACGAGCCAGCCGTGATTTTTGGAGGGGTTTTCCGTGGTCATAATTTTGGGGAACGCGCGCGACGATAGCGAACGGCTGTGAGCGTGGCAACGGAACAAAAAAACAAAGTTGAAAGCTGAAAAACGCCCGCCGTCTCAACTTCCAACTTCCATCTGCCTGCTGCCCTCCGCTATCCTGCGCGCGTGTTGTTTCGGAAAATTTCCATCATCGGCGTGGGCTTGCTCGGCGGTTCGCTGGGTTTGGCGGCGCGTCGCGGCAAACTCGCGGGCGAGATTGCTGGCTACGTTCGTCGCGCGGCGAGCGTGAAGGATTGCGAACGCGCGGGGGTGACCGATTACGCCACGACCGATTTGCTCGCCGCCGTTTCCGATGCCGACCTTGTCGTCCTCTGCACACCGCTCGCGCAAATGAAACCGCTGGTGAAACAACTTCTGCCCGCGCTCAAACGCGGCGCGATTGTCACCGACGTGGGCAGCGTGAAAGGCAGCGTCGTCAAAGATTTGGAAACGCTCATCACAAAAGCGGGCGTGCATTTCGTGGGCAGTCATCCGATGGCGGGCGCGGAAAAGATGGGCGTGCTGGCGTCGCGCGCGGATTTGTTTAAGGGCGCAACGTGCGCCGTGACGGCGACGAAACAAACGAACGCCACGGCGTTGAAGCGCGTGGAGAAATTCTGGCAGGCCGTCGGTTGCCGCGTGCTGAAACTTTCGCCGGAGCAACACGACTTGCTCGTTAGCCGCTCCAGCCATTTGCCGCACGTCGTCGCGGCCACGCTCGCGAGCCACGTTTTGAATCCTTCCGCGCCGAAGTCGCAGGCGGCACTGTGCGCGACGGGCTTCCGCGACACCACGCGCATCGCTTCCGGCTCGCCGGAGATGTGGCGCGACATCGCGTTGGCGAACCGCAAAAACATTTCCAAGTCCGTGACCGCATTCATCGGCGAGCTGCAAAAACTCCAGCGCGCGCTCGCCAAACAAGATACGAAAGCGATCGCCAAGTTTTTCGAGACCGCCAAGCAACGCCGCGACGATTGGTGCGCGTGCTCCGCGTCGCCGTCGCCGGAATGAATTTCAGCCACAGATTAACACAGATGAAACACAGATTTGATTTTCTTACAGCCGGAGTTTTTCGGCATCTGTGGTTCATCTGTGTTTCATCTGTGGCCAAATAGAATGGCACTCCCCGACCTCATCGAAATCGTCCCGCTCACCGCGCCCGTCCGTGCGGAGATCACCGTGCCCGGTTCGAAGAGCATCACGAACCGCGCGCTCGTGCTCGCCGCGCTCGCGGATGGTGAGACGACTTTGACCGGCGCGCTCTGGAGCGAGGACACGCAGGTGATGGTCGAGTGCCTGCAAGACCTCGGCTTCATGGTGAACGTGGCGGATGACCCGGCGGAAGTTTGCAACAAAACCATCACGGTCTACGGTCGCGGTGGCGTGATTCCCGGCGGCGGCACGGCGGAGAATCCCATCGAACTGTTCGTAGGCAACGCGGGCACGGCGGCGAGATTTCTGGCGGCGATGGTCTGTCTGGGCAACGGCGTGTATCGGTTGAGCGGCGTGCCGCGCATGCACGAGCGTCCGCAGGCGGCACTGTTCGCGGCGTTGCGCGAGCTGGGTTATCGCGTGGACTCGGCGAACGACAAATTGCCAGCGGTAATTAGTCCAAAGCCCAAAGTCCAAAGTCCAAAGTCAGAACGGTCTTGCACCGTCAGCATCGAGCAGAGTTCGCAGTTTGCGTCGGCGTTGCTGCTGTGCGCGCGGCACGGCGGCTGGCAGGTGAAAGTCACGGGCGAGAACGCGGAGGAATCGCCTTACGTTGCGATGACGACGAAGCTCATCGAGGCGTTTCCGAAACGCGGCGGCACATTTCAAATCGAGCCAGACGCGAGCAGTGGGAGTTATTTTTGGGCGGCTGGCTGGCTGTTTCTGGTTGAGAAGAACTTGCTCGAAGCGAACAAGCTCAATAAATATGAGTTCATTCGAATCATATCGGCCTACGAAGACAAAACGCCACTGAATGAAACGGTCTTGTCGGTGGTGGTAAGCAAGTGGCCAGATTCAGGCTGGCAAATTGACCAAGAGTTTCCTTGGATTCTTTATTCACTTCCTGAATCACTAAACATTTCTAGAAAGGATGACCTTGGTGACAGCATCATGACAGGAATCGCTCTAGCGCCGTTACTTCCAACAAAATCCAAACTGTTCACCGAATTAGGTCGACTGCGCCATCAAGAGACTGAGCGCGTCGTTGCGTTGCGGACGGAGTTGACCAAGTGCGGCGCGAAGGTCGTCGAGGAAGGCGACACGCTCACGGTTTATCCGTCGCAGTTGCACGGCGCGGAGATTGAGACCTACAACGACCATCGCATGGCGATGTGTTTTGCGATTCTGGGATTGAAAGTGCCGGGCATTAAAATTAAAAATCCCACCTGCGTGAAGAAAACGTTCCCGAATTTTTTTCAGAAGCTCGCGGCGCAA
>JBJOPC010000270.1:0-13656 GCA_046050965.1 Verrucomicrobiota bacterium
TGACGCTCACCGCACTGGGTTTTCAAACGGTGCTCTCCAGTTTCTTTTGCAGCATGCTCGGCATGAGGCGGAAATAATCCGCTTCACTTCACCGGCGCATCGAGTGTGTCACGCACGACTTTGGCGAGGCTGTGCCGCGTGTAGGGTTTTTGCAGAAACACCAAGTCCGCGCCTTTGATGTCTTCCACCGAGTAGCCGGAAACGCAGATGACTTTCAACTGCGGGCGTGTGGCGCGGAGTTTCTCGGCGAGTTCTTTGCCGCCGATGCCTTCGGGCATGACCATGTCGGTGAGCAGCAAATCCACTTGGTCGCGCAGTTTCGGCCAAAGTTCCAGCGCGACATGGCCGTTGCTCGCGAGGTGGACGGTGTAGCCTTGCTCGGTGAGCAGCAGTTGCGCGAGGTCGCGCAGCACGGGTTCGTCTTCCACGACGAGGATGGTTTCTTTGCCGCCGCGCAATTGCGGCGCTGGTTTGGGCGAACCGGCTTTGGTCACGTCGGGCAAGGCTTCGGTGAGTGCGGGGAAAAATATTTCAAACGTCGTGCCTTTGCCGACCTGACTGTGCACGTCAATCCAGCCTTCGTGTTGGTTAACAATGCCGTAGACCGTGGCGAGGCCGAGGCCAGTGCCTTTACCAATTTCCTTGGTCGTGAAAAACGGTTCGAAGATGCGCGCCTTGGTCTCGGCGGTCATGCCGTGGCCGGTGTCGGCGACTTGGAGGCGGACGAATTTTCCGGGACGCGCTTGCGGGTGCGCTTCGGCCTGCGCGGCGTCGAGCGCGACGGCGTCCACGGTGATGGTGAGCGCGCCACCGCGAATCATGGCGTCGCGGGCATTCACGCCGAGGTTCATGATGATCTGCTCGATCATGCCGGTGTCGCCGCGAATCGGCGGGCAACTCGCCGGCGGCGTGAACCGCAGCGCGACGACTTCGCCGATCATGCGCTGTAACATCTGTGAGATGTTCGTGACCACGGCGGGCAAATCCAGCGAGCGCGGTTGAATGATATTTTTGCGTGAGAACATCAGGAGTTGCCGCGTGAGATTGGCGGCGCGTTCGGATGCAAAATAAATCGCCTGCGCGGAGTCCAACACCTCGGGCGACGCGTCAGCCTTGGCCATGATCACGCCGACATGACCCTGCACGATGGTGAGCATATTGTTGAAATCATGCGCCACGCCCGCGGCGAGTTGGCCGATGGATTCCATCTTCTGCGATTGCCGCAACGCCGATTCCAGATTGAGCCGTTCCGTGATGTCGCCCGCGTAGCAATGCACGACGCCGTGCGTGGTGATGGGAAAAAACGACCACGACAACGTGCGTGTGCCGTGCCGCGTCTCGTGGCGCAGCTTGCTCTGGCCGGTGGCGAGTGCCTCGCTGACGATGAACTTCAAATCGGGCGGGAGAAAATCTTGCGGGTGCGCGTGGCCGAGGGTGTTGGCCATGTGCATCGCGGCTTCGTTGAAATAATTCAAGCGGCCATCGGCGGCGAATTCCATCACGGGATTCGGGTTGAACTGCGCAAAGCCGGCTTGGCGTTGCAGTTCCGTTTCCGAGTGGCGACGCTGCACCGCCATCGCGATGATGGTGGCCACGGCGAGCAGGAAATGCAGTTCGTCTTCGGAAAATTTCCGGATGCGCGTGGACGCCACCGTGAGCAAACCATACGGCCACGTGCCGCCCGTGATGACCGTGCAGACGGTGCTGACCACGCCGTGGTCGGTGAAGAACGGCGGGTGCGTGAAACTTTTTTCCGGCGGCAATTCCGTGATGGCAATTGTGCCGCCGTGCGTGAACGTGTGGCTCACGAGCGACCCGCTGGCGGCGGAGAGCGAGGCGTGGCCGACGGAATTTTCCTTCCAGCCGCAGCCCGAGCGCAGCCCGAGCGTTTGACCGCCGGGCTGCATTTCCCAGACGCCCGCATATTCCACCTGCAACGTCTGCGCGATAAAATTAACCGCTTGTTCCAGCAGCTCGCCGAACTCCTCGCTCGCGAGCGCGAACTGGCCGAGCGATGCGATGACGGTTTGCTGGTGGGTGCGGTTGAGCAACGTGCGTTCGGCGGCTTCGCGTTCGGCGATTTGCAATTGGAGCGAGACGGCCATCGCATCAATGTTGCGCGAGAGTTCGCCGAGTTCAGAGTTGTCGGCCGCGATGCCGGTGCGGACGGTGAGGTCGCCAGCAGCGAGCTGTTCGGTGGTGCGACGGAGGGTGTTGGTGGAGCGGAGAAAACGGTCGCTCCAAATGAACCACCCCAGCGCGAGCGCGAGCGCGCCGACGAGCAGGCCGAGCCAAATCAAATCCTTCGTGGAGTCCGTGCTGAAAATCATGCCGAGCGCGGGCGCGAGCGCGAGGAAGACGACGGTGATCGTCAGCAAGCGGCGGCGGGAATTGAAGAAGCGGCGCATGATTGGGTGAACGCGCACGCAGGATAACTTTCAGCGCGCGCGTGGCAAAAGGTATTTTACGCGCGGTCAGGTGGGCTTGCGGGCGAGCACTTGGTATTGCGCGCCGAGCGGCAGCTTGGCGAGCCGCGGTTCCAGTCCGCGCAGAAATCCGAGCGCGCGCGGGAAATAAAACGCGCTGTCCGTTCGCAAAATTTTAAAGCCTGCGTCACGCAAAAGTTTTCGCGCCGTGGGCGGCGAGAGTTTGATGGCGTCGCGGTCGAAGGCGATTTTGCTCATCACATACTGTGTGCCGAGATTCCACGGATTATTTTCCCAGAGCGCAAAAATGCCGCCAGGTTTCAGACTGCGGAAAACGTGCGCCGCCGCGCTCGCGCGCTCGGCGAGCGGGATGTGATGAAACACGCCGTTGCAGAAGGCGAGGTCGAAGTCGGCGGCGGGCGGGTGCGCTTTGAG
Source organism: Verrucomicrobiota bacterium (assembly GCA_046050965.1). GTDB lineage: Bacteria > Verrucomicrobiota > Verrucomicrobiia > Limisphaerales > JAFMIX01 > JAFMIX01. Next base: position 2,862 of record JBJOPC010000270.1, read on the forward strand.
CGGGCGAAACTCAATGCCTGCGTCGCCGTGTTCGCGTTGCGCTACCGCCAGCGACGCTTCGGACACATCCACGCCCAGCACGGTTGCCGCGCCGAGAATGTCGCGGAGCAACGGCGCGGATTGTCCCGTGCCGCAGCCAAAGTCTAGCGCGTGGTGAACGGTGAATTTTTGTGCGCGCAGGTGGGCTTGCAACACCGTCATGCGACCGTGTGCAAAAAAACTTTTATCCTCGCCCGAAACGGAAATGCCCTGCGCGAGCTGCGCGTCGTAGTCGGCGGCGAAACGGTCGAAGCCATTTTGGGTTTCAGGAGCACTCATCGGGCGGCGGAATGAAATGGAAAAGGCGGTGGGGAGTAAAGTTTCGTTTGGGGTTAGCGCGCCGGGAACCACCGCTCGCGCCACCGCAGCCCCGGCAACTCCACCAGCGCGGCGAGTGCCACGCCCACGGCGAGCGCGCCGCCGAGATACGTCGCGGCGTAGAGCGGCCAGTTGCGCCCCGCTTTGTCTGCCCCAGAGACGAGCGGCACAATCCATTCGAGCCACACCATGTGCCAGAGATAAATCGAGTAGGAGCGTGCGCCGACGTAGGCGAGGCCGCGCGTGAGAAAATTTTCTGGCAACTCCACCGCGAGCATTGCCACGAGCAGGCACGCGCTGCCGAGATAAAATTGCGTGAGGCCGAGCGTGTAATTGTAAGGCGATTGTTTGAGGTCCGCCGCAAACGCTGGTGCGAGCGCGAGCAAGCCGACCACGAATAACCGCCACCGCCACCGCCGCGCCCACGCCATGAATTGCGCGCCGTGCGTGTGCTGCCAATACGCGACGGTCACGCCGCAACCCAGCGCGTCGAGCCGCAGGTGCGTGGGATAGAAGTTCACTTTATCGGTGAAACTGCCGGAACATTTCCACGTCCACAGCCGCAGCGCGAGGCACGTCAGTGCCAGCCCGGCGAACAGCAGCGGCACGAGGCGGAACGGATTTTTGCCCGCGCGAAATTTAGCCAGCAGCGCGAACAGCAGTGCGAGGCCGAAATAAAAATGTTCTTCCACCGCGAGCGACCATGTGTGGTTCCACAACGCCGCGCCGTAGTTCTGCACGAACAATAATTCGCACGGCACGGCGAGCCACTTGAACGGCTCGTGGCGTAGTAGCAACCCGGTGACGGTGACGGCAATCATCATCCAGAATGTGGGATAAATTTTGAAGCCGCGGCGGATTAAAAAGTTTTTCGCCGAGATTTCTCCGCGCTGCGCGAACTCACGGAACAGCAGCCCGGATACGAGATAGCCGCTCAGCACAAAAAACAAATCCACGCCCACCCAGCCACCGAGTTGCCAGTGGTTCGTCAACGAATACAGCGCGGGGCTGACGGCGGCGGGGCAGCGATCCATGTGGCGTCCCAGCACGAGCAGCACGGCGACGGCGCGGAGAATATCAATGGCGCGGGAGCGGGGCATCGGCGGTGAAGGCGGGATTTTCCAGCACGACGAGGCCGCGGACTTCGTCGGCCTTCGCAGCGTAGCCGGGCAACTGGCTCAGCAGCCGGGCCGTGAATTGCCGCACGGGACTTTTCTCGGCAGGAAATTTGGTGACGACGTGCCAGCCTGCGGCGGCTTGTTTTTTCCATTTGTTCGGCTGCGTCTCCAGTGAGAACACGGCGTAGCGCACTTCCGCGCTCGGCGTCAGGTGCGCGTCCGGCATATGCACCATGGCTTTGGTGGTGTTGATGCGCCCCAAATCGTTCGCGCAGAGGAAACGCACGTCGGCGGCGGTAAAATTCAAGGTCGCGCGGCAGCCAAAATAAACATTCGGTTCCAACGCTACGTCGGCGCGGTTGAAGGCGGATGCGACGAAATTTTTATGCGCCGTGAGTTTCAGATGCCCTGCGTCCAGCAGGCACCCGAACAAGCCGCTCGCAATCAGCGCGACGATAGCCGCTCCGCGCGCCAATTCCGAACGCAGGCCGTTCAGCCACACGGCGAGCAGCGTCACGCAGGGAATCGTCAGCACTGCCAAGTAGCGTGGGTCGCGTTGCATCGTCACCCAGCTCGTGGGCGAAGTTGTGCCCCAGCCGAACCACGCGAAGCCGACGAGCAGCCAGAGCGCGAGCGGCTTGGGCATCCGCCGCCAGAGCAGGGCGGTGACGACGAGCGCGGCGAGTAAAAAAATTCCCAGCTCGTGGCTCGTGAATAATAATTTCACCGGCGAACGCCAGAAGCTGCTGTCGCCCGCCATATCTTCGAGCAATTGGGTTTTCGAGCCGATGATGGCGTCGAGCCGGTAGTGCCAGTTGTGCGCCGTGAGTTGATACGTCAGCATTTCGCCGCCGACGCAGAGCAGGGCGGGGAACAGCGCGCACAAAACTTTCGGACGCCGCCAGCACCCGGCGTTCAGCCAGAGCGCGAGGAACACCGGGCCGAGCATCACCACCGTCTCGCGGCACAGCCAGCCCACCCCCACGAACCACGACGCCAGCAAATAATCTCGGACGCGGTCATGCTTGAGCGCGCGATACCAGTAGAACAACGCCAGCGCGCCGAGCAGTCCGCTCCACAAATCCACATACAGATAAGTCGAGAATAACACGCTGAACGGAAAAAACACCACGAGCCACGTTGCGAGCCGCGCGGTTTTCTCCGGCACAAATTCGCGCGCGATGAAATAGGTGATGACTACTTCCAACATTCCGCCGAGCAACGGAATCGTGTAGGGAACCCAAAGTTTTAGTCCAAAAATTTTTATCAACAGCGCGCACGGCAACACGAAGCCGATGCGCGTCTGCCAGTGTGCGCACGCGGGCGGCCAAGTGCCGTCGAGGCCGGTGGAGAGGCTTTGCATCCAGTAATTCACGTCATCGAACAACGACGGGCCGCTGAAAAAATACAGCCGCAGTGCCAGCGCCGTGCCGAGGCTGGCGAGCCAAAACCACGCCGGATGAGCGCGCGAATCGGAGTTGGGCGGGGCGTGATTCATTTTGAAATCGCGCGGAGTCTAGCGGAGGGAAAAAACGGGACAAGCTTCCGTTGTGATGTCGTGACTTTTGATTTGGTCGGGCGGGGCTGGCTGCCTCGCCAAGCGTCGCCGTGGCGACGCCCTGCCTGCGCAGCGACACACGAAGATTATTTCCCGACCGTCTCGTTCAGCATCCGTGCGAGGCGCAGTCCACCGCGCAGCAGCGAGGTGTCGAGCGCGGGTTTCATTTTATGAAAATACGCTTCGTCGAGATCGTGGCTCGCGGGGATTTGATACGCGAGCTTGGCGAACGCGTGCGATTGCATCGCCCACTCAACCGCCGTGCCGGACTGCAAGGTCGTGATGGCCATTGGCTGGAGTTTGGCCGTGAGCAACTCCGCGTATTGCTCGTCGGAAAATCCCGTGTGCTTGATCAGCCCGCTGTCCCATGCGGAATGTAGGTTGGACAGCTTGGCTGATTTTTTCGCGCCGCTGCTGAACAGCGTCACCTTGAGTTGATTGCCGCCATGATCGTCATTGTCCTCGCAGTGCAACGGTTGATGTAAATCGCCGACGAGATGCACGATGAATTTGAGCGCGAACACGCGGTTGCTCGCCGTGAGCTTCGGGTCGGTGACTTGCTGTTTGAAAATTTCCAACTGGTCGAGCAGGCAACCGTGGTGCGCAGTGCAGTCGCGCGCCTGGTCGTAGCTCGTCGCGGTGAGTGGGATGTCCACGTAGTGCCACGGGCCAGAATTCGTGTCGAAGTTGCGGTAATGGTCGGCGAACGTCGCCACGTCGGCGAGCGTCTGGCCGGGGAGCATTTGCTTCGCGGCAGCGGCGGCTTTGGCGTTGAGATATTTTTGTGCGATGAGCGCGACGATGCGGTGGCCGCTATCGCCCCAACCGAACGCGGGCAACGTGGTGGCGAACGCGAGTAGGAGGGCGAGCAATTTGGTTTTCATCGGCGGAATTGTAGTCAGCTCACTTCGCTGCGAGCGCGGACTCGATAGCCTTCGTGAGTTCTGCCGCGTCCGGCGTCACCCCGGAATCAAATCGCGCGAGAATCTTTCCATCGCGCCCAACAAGAAATTTTCCGAAGTTCCATTTGATGTTGCCGGGGAACGGCGAACCTTCGCCCGCGAGTGCGGTGTAGAGCGCATGGCGGTTCGTGCCGTTCACCTCAAGCTTGTCGTAGAGCGGGAAAGTGACGTTGAACTTCGTGGAGCAAAATGTTTTGATCTCCTCGTTGCTGCCCGGTTCTTGCGCGCCGAACTGGTTGCACGGAAAGCCGCACACGACCAAACCCTGCGCCTGGTATTTTTCATACGTCGCTTCGAGCGCGGCGTATTGTTTGGTGTAGCCGCAGTGTGACGCCACGTTGACGAGCAGCAAGACTTTGCCTCGGTGCGCCGCGAGCGACGTTTCCTTCAGGTCAATGTCTTTAAGTTTGATGTCCCAGATGGATTCCGCGTGGAGGGTGGTGGTCATAATTAAAATGCTGGCGAACCGGACGAACAATTTCATGGCGATAGAATGCTGGGTTATGCGGACGTTGGAAAGGACGTTGGTAAGTGGAGAAAGTTACACTCCGCCATCATCGTCTTGCGAAACGCACCCGCGCGCACATCGCCACCGCCACCGCCGCGCACAGCCACGCGAACCAATCGCCGTGCTGGTGGTAAAAAGTTTCCGCGCGCGCGGGCAGTGGAATCTGCGTGGTGAAAATGCCCGCGCCGTAAATCGTCCCGTGCGCGTCGCGGAAAGTTTCGCGGATGCGCCCGCGTGAATCCACCCAGCACGTCAGTCCCGTGTTGCACGAGCGCAGCAGCGGCGCGCCGTTTTCCACCGCGCGGAACACGGCGGCAGCGGCTTGCTGCCATTGCGCGGAAGTCTGGCCGAACCAGCCGTCGTTCGTGAGATTGAGCAGCAGGTCGGTGTCGTCGGTCGTTGCGCGCCGCGCGGTTGCGGCGAAGACATCCTCGAAGCAGATGAGCGGGGAAATATTTATTTTGGCGTCGGCCAACGGCAGTTCAAACGGAACCGGCCCATCGCCCGCGCTGAAACCGTCACCGATGGGCGAGAGATATTTCAGGAACGGCAACCACCGCACGAGCGGAATGTATTCGCCGAAAATCACGAGGTCGTGCTTGCGGTAAATCGCCTGCACCTGACCGCGCGGCGTGAGCAGAAACGCGGCGTTAAAAACCTCGTAGCCGCCCGCGCGCGTCAGGTCGGTCGTCGGTTCCACGTCGTCACCGCCGAAAATCATCCAGACGCCGTGCCGCCGCGCGAGGTCGCTGATGGCTGCGAAGGTCGTCTCGTTCAACTCCGGCAGCGCGGCTTCCGGCCAGATGAGCACTTCGCAATTCGTGGCGGCAGTTTCCGAAAGCGCGAGTAGTTGGTGGAAACGATTCGTATTTTCGCGCGCGTCCCAGATCATCGTTTGCGGAATCGCCGGTTGCACGGCGGCCACGCGCAGGATTTTTTCCGCCGGTTGCGGTTCGCGCAGTTTTACCACGCCGAACGTGAACACGGCTAGCACCACAACGAGCGGCAGAATAATTTCCTGCTGCCACGCGAGCCGTCGCGTGGGATGCCGCACCACCGCGCGCGCGCCGTTGAACAGCGCGAGCGACGCGAACACGACGAGGAACGACACGCCGTGGACGCCTGTGAACGCGGCGAGTTGCAGGAGTGGCGTGAGTTTGAATTGCGACGCGCCCAGCGGATTCCACGGAAAGCCCGTGAGGAAATGCCCGCGCACAAATTCCAACGCCACCCACGCCGCCGCGCCGAAAAAAGTGAACGCCGTCCGCCCGCCCCAACCCGAAACTCGAAACTCGAAACTCGAAACCAACCAAACCCACGTCGCCGTGAACAGCGCGCAATACGCGCTCAACGCCGCCCATCCGAGAATCGGGAAGCCTGTCACCGGTATGCACAGCAGCCAGTGCAGTTGCGCGAGCGCGGATGCAAAGCCCGCCGTCCACGCCAGCGCAAACGTGCGGCGTCCGTGCGTGCCGCTCACTGCCGCGAGCAGCAGCGCGGGCGCGAGCCACGCGAGACCGGCGACGCCCGCGTTGGGAAACGCCGCCGCGAGCGACAGTCCCGCGAGCGCGGCGAGCGCGTGGCGTTGCCAGAGTTTGAGCGCGGAAAATTTCAAGCCGCGCGAGTGTGCGGGAGGCGAGTGGAAAGTTGAAGGTTGAAAGTTGAAGCGCAAGTTCTGCGTCGGTAGGGCGTCACTGTCGCGACGACAAGCATCGTCGTAGCGATGCCCTACCAAATCTGGAGATCGCCACGCTTGCTTTGAAAACTTCGTCGCCGATACGCTTGGCGGATGTTGCCGTTCATTTTGCCGACCGATTATCCGCGCATCCGGCGGGTGCATAGTTTTCAGGAGTTGGCCACCACGCCGTTCGCTGACGGTGTGAACGCACTGTGCTGGGAACGCGCGTTGCCGGGAGATTTCAGCGAAGTCGTGGCGCGACTGGGTGAAGGCGAAGGCATCGTCACGCTGGATGAGGCGCGGTTGGCGGCGTTGCCGGTGAGCGCGGCGGGACGAATCGCAGTGGAAGAAATGCTCGCGGACTTGCGTTCGCTTCGAGCCTTGGAACGCGCGCCGGTGCTGAACTGCATCCACGGTTATCCGCACGACGAGGGACCGGGGCCGGTGGCGACGGATGTGTTTTCGTTTCACGCGGACAGCGCGCCAGTGGAGGCGGACACTTGGCTCTGCACTTATCACGGCGCCGCGAGCGAAGGTTTGCGCAACGACGAGGCGCAACGGCGCGTGGACGTGCCGGCGACGCGCGCGGAATTGCTGAAGCTGTTCGGCGGCGCAGACGGCGCGGAGTTCCGTGAATTTCTGGCGGAGAATTGTTACGACTTGCACTACGCGGCGAGCGCGGCGGCACGTCCGTTTTCATTTGGGCGGGGAAATTTGTGGCGGCTGGCGGTGGCGTGGCCGGAGAGTTTGGTTCCGCCATGCCTCCATCGCGCGCCGGGAACTTTGCCGGGTGAGACGCGGCTGTTGTTGATTAGCTGACTCAAAAAAAACCGGGCGGCGGACCGAATTGAAAATAAGAAAAGCCAAGCAACCAGAAAAGCTGACGTCCGCCGCTCGCCGTTGAACTGCCGTTCTCAAATAATTTTCATCGGGCTGGCTCGTGATTGGGCTTGACCGGCTGCGCTTGCAATTAAACTGTTCGCGCGCACTTGAAACCTCACTCCAAATTTCCCGCGACGCGTTTCCACGTCGTCCCCGTTCGGAGTTCCGCCTTTAGGCGGCTCGGCGAATTCAGCGAACCCCACCGCCTAAAGGCGGAACTCCCAACATGAACCGCCCCCTCGAAGGTCTCCTCGTCCTCGAGTTCGCGCAATACCTCGCCGCGCCGCTCGCCGGTCTGCGCCTCGCCGACCTCGGCGCGCGTGTCATCAAAGTCGAGCGCCCCAACGGCGGCGACGCCGGGCGTCAACTCACGACCAAAAATTTATTCGTGGACGGCGACAGCATCATCTTCCACGCGATCAATCGGAACAAAGAATCCTTCACCGCCAATCTCAAATCCCCCGCCGACCTCGCCAAGGTCAAACAACTCATCGCCCGCGCGGACGTGATGACGCACAACTTCCGCCCCGGCGTCATGGAGAAAATCGGCCTCGATTACGCCAGCGTCCGCGCGCTAAATCCGCGCCTCATCTACGGCGTCGTCACCGGTTACGGCAACGAAGGTCCGTGGATTGAAAAACCCGGCCAAGATTTGCTCGCCCAATCCATCTCTGGCCTCACGCAACTCACCGGCAGCGCCGATGCGCCGCCCACGCCGTTCGGCATTTCCGTCGGCGACATCATGTGCGGCACACATTTCGCGCAAGGTCTGCTCGCCGCGCTCGTGCGTCGCGGGCGCACCGGGCAGGGCGCGCTCGTCGAGGCCAGTTTGCTGGAGTCATTGCTCGACGTGCAGTTCGAGGTGCTGACCACGCACTTCAATGACGGCGGTCAACCGCCGTGCCGCGCGCAGCATCGCAACGCCCACGCCTACCTCGGCGCGCCCTATGGAATTTATCAGACGCACGACGGCTGGCTCGCCCTCGCGATGGGCGAACTTCCGGTGCTCGCCAAACTCATCGGCTGCACCGCGCTTACCAACTTCACAGACTCCTTTCAGCAACGCGACGAAATCAAGGCCACGCTCGCTGCGCATCTGAAAACCAAAACCACCGCTGCGTGGCTTGCCGTCCTCGAACCCGCCGACTACTGGTGCGCCGACGTTTTCAACTACGCGAAACTTATGGCGCACGACGGTTTCAAATCCCTCGGCATGGATCAGCTCGTCCGCCGCGCGAACGGCGCGCAGGTCCGCACGCTGCGTTGTCCCATCCGCATTGACGGCGAAAAACTCTTCAGCGAAATCGCCGCGCCGTCACTCGGGAACGCTACCGCCAAAATTGAAAAGGAGTTGCTTCATGCAAACTAAAATCTTTTCCGCGTCGGTTGCAGGCGGTTTTGCCATCGGCTCTCAAACTAGAACTGGCTCGCAACCTCACGTCGGAGAATCCCAACGGGATTCCATCATTCAGCCCAGGGTTGGCCGCGCAGCGGACTACCCTGGGTCAGCATCCCGAAACGCCGACAACCCTGAAAGGGTTGCAGCACCCCGCGCCGCTGATGCAACCCTTTCAGGGTTGAATTCATTTCTGACGGCTACCCAGGGTAGCTCGTGGCTCGCAACCCTGGGCTGGATGATGGAATCCCGTTGGGATTGTTTCATCGCCGTTGCCGCAGAATGTTGTGCGCCGGGCAGAGAAATTATTTCGCGGAGGTTTTATGTCTGACACGCTCCCGCTCGCTGGCCTGCTCGTTGTGGACTTCAGCCAGTTTCTTTCCGGCCCGTCCGCCGCGCTGCGGCTTGCGGACTTGGGCGCGCGCGTCATCAAGATTGAACGCCCCGGCACGGGCGACATCTGCCGCACACTCTACGTTTCCAACGTCGTGCTCGACGGCGAATCCACAACCTTCCACGCCATCAATCGCAACAAAGAAAGTTTCGCCGCCGATTTGAAAAATCCCGCTGACCGCGAACGCGTCCGCAAACTCGTCGCGCAGGCCGACGTCGTCATGCACAACTTCCGTCCCGGCGTGATGGAACGGCTCGGCTTTGATTACGCCAGCGCCCGCGCGCTGAACCCGCGCGCCGTGTTTGGTGCGATCACCGGCTACGGCAACGACGGCGCGTGGCGCGACCAACCCGGCCAAGATTTGCTCGTGCAAGCCATGAGCGGGCTGACGTGGCTCAGCGGCAACGACGGCGATGGCCCTGTGCCGATGGGCTTGTCCATCGTGGATATGATTGCTGGGGCGCATCTCGCGCAGGGAATTCTCGCGTGCCTTACGCGACGCGGCGTCACCGGCGCGGGCGGACTCGTCGAGGTTAGCATGATGGAATCGGCGCTCGATTTTCAGTTCGAGCTGCTCACGAATTATTTCCAAGACGGCGGCGCGGAAGCGCACCGCACCCGCACCAACAGCGCCCACGCCTACCTCGGCGCGCCCTATGGCATCTACAAAACCGCCGACGGACACCTCGCGCTCGCCATGGGACGCATCCCGCAACTCGGCGAACTCCTCGACTGCGCGCCGCTGCTGAAATACCCTGAACCCGCGAGTTGGTTCAGCCAGCGCGACGAAATCAAAGCACTGCTCGCCGCGCATCTGAAAACCAAACCCACCGCCGCGTGGCTCGCCGTCCTCGAACCCGCCGACATCTGGTGCGCAGAAATCTTCGACTGGAAAAAACTCACCGCGCACGACGGCTACAAAATTCTCGGCATGGAACAAACCGTCGCGCGTGGCGACGGCTTTGAGTATCGCACCACAAGCTGCCCGCTGCGCCTCGACGGCGCGCGCCCCGCTTCTAAACTCGGCTCACCCAAACTCGGCGAACACACCGCCGCCATCGCGAAGGAATTCTATTTATGATTCCCCTCACCGACACGCATCAGCATTTGATTTACTCCGAGCGTTGGCCGTATTCGTGGACGGACGGCTTGCCATCACTCGCGGGCAAGGCGTTTCGACTCGACGATTATCAACGACTCACGGCCAGCGCGGGCGTGACCAAAACCATCTTCATGGAAACCGCTCCCGACGATCCGCACGGTTTCGCCGAGACGAAGTTTGTCTACAAACTTGCATCGCAGCCTAGCTCGAACATCGCGGGCGTCATCGCGAACTGCCGCCCGGAGGAAAAAGATTTCGCGCGCTACGTTGACAGTATCCGCCACGAAAAACTCGTCGGCCTGCGCCGCATCTTGCACGTCATGCCAGACGAGCTTTCGCAGTCGGCGTTGTTTGTGGAAAACATACAACTCATAGGTCGTATGGGACTCACGTTTGATTTGTGTTTCCTTGCCAAACAACTCCCGCTCGCGCTCGCGCTCGCGCAAAAATGTCCCGACACCCAATTCATCCTCGACCACTGCGGCGTTCCCGATGTGGCCGCGCAAGCCCTCGACCCGTGGCGCGAAAACATTCGCGCGCTGGCCGCGTTGCCGAACGTCGCCTGCAAAATTTCCGGCGTCATGGCCTACGCCCAACCCGGCCACGCCACGCTTGAAGCCGTGTGTCCGTTCGTCGAGCATTGCCTCGAAATTTTCGGCTGGGAGCGCGTCGTTTGGGGCAGTGACTGGCCCGTGTGCAATCTCACGACGGATTTGCCGAACTGGATTTCTGTCACGCGCCAACTCGTCAGTCGCGAGAGTGAAGCCATCCAGAAAAAGTTTTTCCACGAGAACGCAGACAGAATTTACGGCCTCGGCCAAAAGTAAAATGAACCTCCGC
>JBJOPC010000271.1:0-8342 GCA_046050965.1 Verrucomicrobiota bacterium
ACGGCGTGGCGATGTTTGATTCGGCGGACGGTTTTTATTGGACTGGCTCGGCGGAGAGCAGCGGCAGCGGCACGGGTTATTGGCATCGCGAGGCGTATGCGAACGAGGGCGCGACCTTCGACCCCGGCTACGCGCATCAGGAAAATACCGGCAACCACCATTACCACGGCGATCCCATCGCGCTGCGCTATCTCCTCGGCGACCACGTTGATTTTAATGCGACGACGAAAATTTATTCCGAAAGCACCAACGCCGTGACGAAACATTCGCCGATTCTCGCGTGGGTGAAAGACGGTTTGCCGGTCTACGGCCCCTACGGTTATTCCAACCCGACGAATTCCGCGAGTGGCGTGCGCCGGATGTTGAGCGGTTTCACGCTGCGCAACGGACTCAACGGCACGGACAATCTCACCAACACCGCGCGCGCCACGATTCCTGCGTGGGCCACGCGCCTCTACAGCGTGGCCGCCGCGCAAGCTGGCCCGGCCATCAGCAGCACCTATCCCATCGCGCGTTACATGGAAGACTACGCGTATCTCGGCGACCTCACCAACACGCTCACCGGCTTGACCAATGTGCAAGGCGTGGACTTCGACTTGAACGAATACAACGTGCGTTACTGCGTCACGCCGGAATTTCCCGGCGGCATCTACGCGTATTTTGTTTCCATGGAAACGAACGGCATTCCGAAATATCCGAACAACATCGGGCGCGCTTACTACGGCAACCCCAGCGGCGGCGCGGTCACGAGCATCACGGAAACCGTCGCGACCAACTTCCTCGGCAACACCAATCTCACCAGTAAAGTTTCCAGCATCAACGTCAGCAACAGCGTCGTCACGCTCGCGTGGAGTGCCATCGAGGGCGGCTCCTACGCCGTGCAGGCGTTGACGAATCTGGCGAACACGAACTGGGTGAATCTAGTTTCCAACGTTTCACCCACGCTCATCACCGGTGCTTACTCCGGTTCCGCCACGAACGCGCAGAAATTTTTCCGCGTTGCCCGCACGAGCGTCGCCACGTTCGACACCATCGGCAGCACGACCATTTCCACCAACGGCGGCACGGGCGGCGGCAGCGCGGGCATCACGAGCGTTTCGCCCGTCAGCACTAACCGCAATTTTACCTTCACGCTTACGGTCAACCTCGATTCCACCGTCAACCCGCCGCCGCAAAACGCGCCCATCAACAGCCTGCTGCTCGGCACCAACGTCGCCACCAGCCTCACGCACGTCAGCCAAACGCAAGTCACCGGCGTCTTCGCGCTCACCGGCACGGCGGCGACCGGTGCGCAAACCGTCAGCGTCACGTTCCCCGGCCCGCCCACGAACTCTGCCGCCACCGTGACCTACTACCTTACGAACGGCTTCACGATTAATCCGTGAACGAAAAATAAATTTGTCTCGCGGAGACAAAACGGGCCGGGGCGAATCCGTGTGTGCCCCGGCCCGTTAGCTTTTCTAGGGGCGGCGGCAATTCCCCCGATTCCCCATTCGACAATTTCCCGCGCCGGATTTACCGTTGCCCGCCGTCGCCGACGGTTCCATGAAATCACGCATCATCTACGGCTCGCTCATCTTCGCCCTCGCGCTCAACCTCGTCGCGGGCGCAAAAATTTTCCGCCAAGCCACCGCCGCTGCCACCGCCAAGCCCGACGCACCGCTCGATCTCGAACTGTTCAACACCGTGCTCGACCGCGTCCATAGCGATTATGTGGACGGCGCGAAGGTGAACAACCAAGACCTCCTCAACGGCGCGCTCAAAGGCATGGTTAACACCCTCGACCCGCACAGTGAATTTCTCCCGCCTTCCAAATACAAAGCCTTGCAAGACGACACGCAGGGACAGTTCGGCGGCGTCGGCATCATCATCACCGTCAAGGACGGCCAGCTCACCGTGGTCACGCCCATGGAAGACACGCCGGGTTTTCGCGCGGGCATTTTGGCCGGCGACCGCATCGTGAAAATTGACGGACACCCCGCCACGAAGTTCGGCCAAGACGAAGCCGTGAAATTCCTGCGCGGCGAACCTGATACGGTCGTCACCGTCACCGTCTTCCGTCCCAGCACCGGCGCGACCAAAGATTTGAAAGTCACCCGCGCCATCATCAACGTCGCTGCTGTCAAAGACGTGAACAATAAAAAAGAATTTCCGCTCGGGGCGGACAAAATCGGCTACGTCCGTCTCATTCAGTTCAGCGAAAAAATCGCCGACGAACTGGAAGTCGCGCTCGTTCGCCTCAAAGCCCAAGGCATGAAAGCCCTCATCCTCGACCTGCGCGAAAACCCCGGCGGGTTGCTCGAACAAGCCGTGGCCGTCAGTGAAAAGTTTTTGCCGCGCGGCCAACTCGTCGTTTCCACTGAAGGCCCGAACCCGATTAACCACGCTAGGCACCAAGCCAACGGCAGCGGCGACGAACTCGTGGACAAAACTGGCGCGCCGCTCCCGCTCGTCATTTTGGTGAACACCGGCACGGCCAGCGCGGCGGAGATTGTCACCGGCTGTTTGCAAGACGTCCGGCGCGGAACCGTCGTTCTCGGTGAGAAAACTTTCGGCAAAGGCTCCGTGCAGAACATTCTCCCGCTCGGCGACGGCAACGCGCTCAAACTCACCGTCGCCAAATATTACACGCCCAGCCACCGCGTCATCCACGAGCACGGCATCGAGCCGGACATCACCGTGCCGACCACGTCCGAAGAAGAGCGCGACCTTGCGCTCAAGCGTTCGCCCGGCGGCGCGGAACAGCTCGAAGAAAAAGACCGCGAGCGGGTGAAGAACGTCCACGACGTGCAACTCGAACGCGCCACCGATTTGCTCAAGGGACTTATTCTCTACGCGCAGATGGAAACCAAGGAAGTCGTTACTGAAAAGCTCGCCACCAAAAAATCCTCGGCCAACCGCCAGTAGCCGATGCTCCTCCTCGCCCTCGAAACTTCCTGCGACGAAACCAGCGCCGCCGTCATCCGCGACGGCGTCGTGCTGGCGAACACCGTTTCTTCGCAAATCAAACTCCACGAAGAATACGGTGGCGTCGTTCCCGAACTCGCCGCGCGTGAACACCTCAAGAACCTCATGCCCATCGTGCGGCAGACTTTAGCGGAAGTTGGCGTCGCGCCGCGCGAACTCGCCGCCATTGCCGCCACGCAAGGCCCCGGTCTCGGCGGCGCGCTGATGATTGGTTTCAAAACTGCGCAAGCCCTGGCATTTGTTTTTGAAAAACCTTTCCTCGGCGTGAACCACCACGAAGCGCATTTGTATTCCCCGTGGATTTCCGGCGAACCCGCGCGCGCCGACTTTGAAAATTTCCAGCCCAACGTCTCCCTCATCGTCAGCGGCGGCCACACGATGCTCGTGCACGTCAGCGAGCTGTTCTCCCACCGCGTGCTGGGCGGGACGATTGACGACGCGGCGGGTGAATGTTTCGACAAGACCGGCAAACTCCTTGGCCTCGCGTATCCCGCCGGGCCGATTATTGACCGCTTGGCGGAGCAGGGGAATCCGCACGCTTACGAATTCCCGCGCCCGTTGCTGCACGATGCCAACGACGATTTCAGCTTCAGCGGTTTGAAAACGTCCATCCGTTATTTCGTGCGTGATAACCCGACGTTGCCCGACGACCCCCAAAAACTCCGCGACCTCTGCGCCAGCGCGCAAGCCGCCATCGTGGAAGTGCTCGTGACGAAAACCATCCGCGCCGCGCGGCGACTGAGCGTGCGCTGCGTGACCGCGTCCGGCGGCGTCATCTGCAATCGCAAGCTGCGCAGCGAACTGACGCGCGCCTGTGCGAAACACGGACTCACGTTGCGTCTGGCCGAGCCGAAGTTCAGCACCGACAACGCCGCGATGATTGGTGTGGTAGCCGAGCGCAAGCTCGCGCAACACGCCGCGCCTACGCCGCTTGCCGCCGAGATTCTGCCGAACTGGCGTTTGGCGTGAAGGCTTCGTGATAGTTCCAGCAACGATCTGATTTCGGTCCGCATGAATTCAGACGGGCGTGGTTCCAGTAAGATTTTCCCCCGGCCAACCCAGCGCCGCCGACTCCCTCGCCTCCCGCAAGGAGGAGAGGAGCGGGGAGGGGAGGTCAAGGTCTCGCGAATCGGGAAACCCCTTTACCCAACCCTCTCCCCGCTTGGACGGATAAAGGGCGTTGTGGCCAGCCACCATTATATTACCGCTGCTTTTCTCGCTCAACCTGCCTTGCCCCACTTAAAAACCGATGATTTTGCCAGAAAACCCGCTTTCCTGCTCTAAATCGCTCAGCAATTGTCCGCCGGGAGGACGCCGATGCTGTCAATCTGATAGATTAGAGGCAACCGGGCAGGTCGGTCATGTCTAATCCAATGGATTGAAGCCACCCGGGCAGGTCGGGTAGGTCTAATCTATCAGATTGGAAGCAACCGGGCAGGTCGGTCGTGTCTAATCCAATGGATTGAAGCCACCCGGTCAGGTCGAGTAGGTCTAATCTATTAGATTGGAAGCAACCGGGTCGGTCGGTCGTGTCTAATCCAATAGATTGAAGGCTCCCGTGTAACCCGGTCATGTCTAATCTATCAGCTTGGAAGCAACCCGGCAGGTCGGTCTGGTCTAATCTGATAGATTGGAGGCATCCGGGTCACGGGGTCGGGTCTAATCTATTGGATTAAGCCTTGCCCGGTAGGTCGGTCTGGCAATTCGACAGCCGTTAAGACCTGTCCGGCGACGCGGCGGGCGGTTTGGTGAATCCTGCGGTGGGAGGTTGTCCGCCGCCGCCAGTTGTTGCGCTGGTGGGTGAGCCAGCGGCGAGGCTCGCTTCACCTTTCAGCTTTTGTTTGAGCCAGCCTTGCGCTGTGTTACTTTCCTCGCGCAATGAAGTTATTCCGTGGTCGGCCTAGTTTATTTTCGCTCGCGCTGGCGTTGCTGCTCGTTGCCGTCCGCGCCTCGGCGGTCTACACCGTGATTGATCTCGGTGTGCTCGCTGACCTGCCCGGCCATACCAACGACGCCACGGTCAACACCATCAATCTCTCCGCTCGCGCCGTGGGCATGAGCGCGACGAACGGCGCGTATGAAGCCTTCATCTACGGCGGCGCGCGCACGAATCTCGGCACGCTCGGCGGCACGAACAGCACGGCTTCCGGCATCAACAATTCCAACGTCGTCATCGGCGGCGCCGGCATCAGCGGCGGGGGCACGCATGCGTTCCGCTGGACACCCGGCGCGACGAACGGCGTGGCGGGTAATCCGCAGATGACCGACCTCGGCACGCTCGGCGGCACGGATAGCGACGCCTACGATGTGAATTTGTCCGGGCAAGTCGCTGGGTTTTCGCTGGACGGCTCCGGCACTTTTCGCGCGTGTCGCTTCAACACCAACGGCACGATTACTGACATCGGTGCGCAGATTTCCGGCGGGCTTGTGCAGTCTTACGGTTACGGCATCAATCAATCCGGGCAAGTCGTCGGCAGCGCTTACGACGTCAATTTTCTTTCCTCGCAGGCATTTTTTTACAACGGCAACAACGTCCTGTTGCTCGGCGACCTCACCGGCGGTGGTGGCGGCGGCGCAGGGAAAGCGGAAGCTTACGCCATCAACAACGCCGCGCAGATCACCGGCTTCGCCATCAACGGTGCAGGCGAATACCACGCGTTCCGTCGTAGCGGCGGCACGATGACTGACCTTGGCACGCTCGGCGGCACGTTCAGTTCCGGCGCGGGCATTAACAACAGCAACGTCATCGTCGGCGTCTCCACGATTGACGCGGGCGACTTCACCAACCATGCCTTCATTTGCGCGAGCAACACGCTCGTGGATCTCAACACCCAGCTCGACACCACCAGCAACTCGTGGGTGCTCATCAAGGCGGAAAACATCAACGACCTCGGCCAGATTGTCGGCTACGGCACGAACAACGGCGCGCTCCACGGCTTCCTGCTCACTGCCGTCGTGCCGAGCGCGCCCGTCATCACGAACCAACCTGCGGCGGTGACGAACTTGGCGGGCAGCACGGCCACGTTCACCGTCGTCGCGGGCGGCACGTCGCCCCTCGCGTATCAATGGAAATTAAATTCCACCACCAACCTCGTCGGCGCGACCAACGCCACGCTCGCGCTCACCAACGTGCAAGCGACGAACGCCGGCAACTATTCCGTAGTCATCACCAACGCCTACGGCAGCGTCACGAGTTCGCTCGCAGCACTCACCGTTGTCTTTGCGCCGAGCATCACCAACCAGCCTTCGTCTGTGACGAATGTCGTGGGCAGTAACGCGACGTTCACCGTCGGCGTGAGCGGCAGCGCGCCGTTGAGCTACCAATGGAAATTCACCACCACCGCGCTCGCCAACGCCACGAACGCTACGTTCACCGTCACCAATGCGCAGGCGACGAACGTCGGCAATTATTCCGTCGTCGTGACGAACAACTACGGCAGCGTGACCAGTTCCGCCGTCGCGCTCGCGCTGAATTTCCCACCCGGCTTTACCAACGCGCCGCTCTCGCAAACCGCGCTGGTCACCAGCAATGTCACGTTCACCTGCACGCCTACTGGCACGTCGCCGCTGACGTATCGCTGGCGTCACGCGGGCACGAACGTCGCCGCCACCGCCACGAACACCACGCTCACGCTCACGAACGTGGCGACGACCGCCGCGGGAGTTTATCTGATGATCGTCACGAACAATTACGGCAGCGCGACGAGCGCGATTGCGAATCTCACCGTCGTCCCCGCGCCCGTGATCAGCAGTATTAGCGTGGCGACGACGAACATCATTTTGAATTTCAGCAGCAGCACCGGCGCGACCTACGCGGTGGAGCGGCGGACGAATTTAATTTCCGGCAGTTGGCTCACCGCGATCACAAACCTCGCGGGCAACGGCGCGACGAAAACCGTGACGAACCTCGGCGGCGGCACGACGACGAATGGCTTCTACCGTGTCCGCGTCACTGTGCCGTAGCCGCCGGAGTGCGCCCGTCCCCGGGCGCTGCGACGCAGTTGTGACGGGACGCATCCGAAGAACTGAAGTCGGCTGGCAAGTTCGGACATTGCAGTGGCCGCGGACGGCCACACTCCGCTGGATATTTAGAGTAGCGCGTTGGCAAATGTCCGCAGTTCAATTCCCGTTTTCACCACCACCGCGCGCACCCGTGCATCGCACAACGCCGTGCACTCCATTTCCCGCTCCACGCGATACACCGAGTCCAACTCCGCGTCCAAGCCCGGATGACAGCATAGCTCGCTCACACCCGGCGGAAGTTCGCGAAGAATTTTCACGAGCGCGTCTGCGGAAATTCCCTCGTGATACGCGTAGCCTTTGTCCGACTGTCCGTAGAACGCGCCGCAATAATTCACGCGCGCATCCGTGTGCCGCAGCACCACGCCGAGTTGTTTCGCATGGGCGGCGAGAATCGTTTTGAGCGGCTCGTCGTGGTGGACGTGCTGGTGCGAGTTCAAATGATCCGGCGCGCGTCCCATGAGTCGCATAAAACTTTCAAGCTGCCGCGCCACTTCCGCCCGCACCGCGTGCTCATCCGTAAGCGGCACGACTTCGTAAGCCAGTTTCCACTTGTCGTTCACGCACCGCCACTCGCACAAATCTATGTGCAGACCCACACCGAGTTGCGGACGCATTTTCGCATAAGCCACCGCGTCCGCCACCGCCGCACCACGCACCATCAAACTTGCGCTCGTCACAATGCCGTGCTCGTGCGCGCGGATGATGCCCGCGTTCACGCCCGCCGTGAGGCCGAAGTCGTCCGCATTCACGATGAGATATTTCTTCGTCATACTTTAACGGAGTTAAACCACAAAGACACAAAGGCACGAAGATAAAACCCGCTTTGTGCCTTCGTGGTTAAACCAATCCATGCTTCGTCCCCAGCCGCAACGCCTCGCGCAGCCAGTTCTGCGCGTGTTGCTCCGGCGGCGACCAATCTTCCGCCCAGCCCAGCATCTGCACACTCAAATGCAACTGGCAAAGCTCCACCGCCTCGACGAGTTCCTCTACCGACGGCGCGCGGCGCGAACTCAAGCCCTCGCGATACGCCGTCACAAACCGCCGCTTCTCCGCGTCGCTCCATTCGCCTGCGGTGAGCGCCGCCAAGTCCAGCGCGCCCGGCCCGATGCCTGCGACCTCCCAGTCAATCGCACAAATCCGCTGCGCCGACGTGTCGTCGCGCACGATGACGTTGCTCGCGTAAAACTCACCGTGGATGAAAGTCGTTGGCAACGCTGCGAGCCGCGACACCACGCGGTCGTAATTTTTGGCGAGCTTGGCAAACTTTTTAAGCTCTGCCGCGCGTCGCTGTTTCAAAAACTTTTCCGCGCGTCCAATCCACACGCCGAAAAACTTTTCATCGTAGCGTAGTA
>JBJOPC010000272.1:0-5490 GCA_046050965.1 Verrucomicrobiota bacterium
CTATCTAGTTGGTCTGATGACAAAAACCGGAATTGCCGTGGTCAGGCTTGGTATAAATGCTGACGATACCCTCGACGGATAAACACGCGATCCCTCAAGGTAGATGGCAAGGCATATTGAGCATGAAGCCGGTCGCATTTTGGGCGCGCTTGCAATGGCGTTTTGAGGAGGGACCGCTTGAATTTTACGAGTTAAATGCCGAAACACAGCAGATGATTTTACGTTTAGGAGAAGCACATTACTGCGGAAAGCAAAACGAACATTCTGAAATTACTGACGGAAAACAACGGCTAGCAAAGATTTTGGCGCACACAATAACGCACGGACACATACCGTCCGTCATAGTATTTTTAGAGGAAGGTTCAAAGCTTTCTGTAATTGACGGCCATCACAGATTGGTTGCGTATTTTATCAACAAAGATCCAAAACAAAGACAAGCCCTGAGCCAAGGGCTTTCCAAAGATTTGCCTCCCTTCAATACGACACTGCGTAAGTGGATTGGGAGTTACAATTTTCAAAATGAATAAAACTAGTTTGAAAAATTTAATTCGCCCGCTCGTTCACAAGCTTCACGCCTACGTTCCCGGTGAGCAGCCGAAAATCAAAGGCCTCATCAAGCTCAACACGAACGAGAATCCTTTTCCGCCGTCGCCCAAAGTTCTGCGCGCCGTCAAAGCTGCCGTGGATGGACGCCTCCGCCTCTATCCGAATCCCTCCGCCGAAAATCTCCGCACCAAACTCGCCCAGCTGCACCGCTGCCAACCGGAGAACATCATCGTCGGCAACGGCTCGGATGAAGTCCTCGCGCTTGCCGTGCGCACGTTTGTAGAGCCAAGGCAAAAGGCAAAAGGCAAAGGGCAAAAAACGGAACTGGCGAAAGCTACCGTCCAATATTTCACCCCCAGCTACTCGCTCTACTCCGTGCTGGCCGAGACGCACGGCGCGGCGACGAATGGCGTGCCGCTCAAACCAGATTTTCGCCTGCCGAGCGTGGCGGAGTTGAAACGCGGCAGGCAATGGAACTATCAAGCAGCACTCACATTCGTCACCACGCCGAATGCGCCGAGCGGACGCGGCTACTCGATGCGCGAACTCAAAGCGTTGTGCAAAGCGCAGCGCGGCGTGGTCGTGCTGGATGAGGCTTATGTGGATTTCGCCAGCGAAAACGCGATGAAACTGGCGCTGAAATATCCGCACGTCATCATAGCACGGACGTTCTCGAAAGCTTACTCATTGTGCTTTCAACGCGTCGGCTACTTCGTCGGCCATCCTGAACTCATCGCCGCGCTGCACAAGGTTCGCGACAGTTACAACGTGAATGGCCTCGGTCAGATTGCCGCTGAAGCGACGCTGGACGACATGAAATATTACCGGGCAAACTTCAAAAAGATCATCGCCACGCGCGCGATGTTGAGTCGCGAGTTAACGAAGCTCGGTTTTCGCGTGTTACCGAGCCAGACGAATTTTATCCTCGCGAAGCCGCCGTTGTTTCCGGCAAAGGATTGGCTGCAGAAGCTGCGCGACCGGAAGATTCTCGTGCGCTGGTTCAGCGCGCCGGAGGTGAAGGATTATCTGCGCATCACCATTGGCACGGATGCAGAGGCGAAGGCTTTGGTGAAGGCGGCGAAAGCCTTGTTGGAGTCCAAGCTTTAGCTTGCTCGGAACACGCTAAAGCGTGAACTCCAACATCAGTTCGCGCCCGCCAGCGCAGCCACAAGCCGCTCGACGAGCAGGTTTGGGAAGCAGCCGAGCAAAATGGTCAATACCGCCAGCACGCAGAGGGCAAAGCACGTCACCGCCGGAGTCTTGATTGCGCCCGCACCTTCGGGCGCGTCCACGACGTAAATCTGTTTCAGCACCTTGAGGTAGTAGTAGAACGACACGGCGCTCATCGCGATGGCGAGAATCACCAGCCACAATTGGCCGAGGTTCGCGCCACCTTTCACCACGGCGGCGAAAAGGTAGAACTTGCCGAAGAATCCTGCGAGCGGCGGGATGCCCGCGAGTGACAGCAGGAAAATCATCATGCAGAACGAAACGACCGGCGCGCGTTTGCTCAGGCCCGCGAAGCTCGCTAGCTTGTCGTCCCCTGCTCCGCTTTCCACCACGGCCACGACGCCGAACGCGCCGATGGTCGTCAGACCGTAAGTTGCGGCGTAGAAAATCAGCGCGGGGAAAATCTCGTAGCCGTTCGCCATCACGCCAAGCAGCATGTAACCGGCGTGCGCGATGGCGGAATACGCGAGCAGCCGCTTCACGCTGCTTTGCACGATGGCGGCGAGGTTGCCGAGGATCATCGAGAGCACGGCGACGACCGCGATAACCGGCGTCCAGCCCGCTGCGAAATGCCGCCACGCGCCGCTGCCTTCCGCGCCCGCGAAGCCGAGCAGCATGATCTTGGCGAAGATGAAAAAGCTCGCGAGCTTCGAGCCGGACGCGATGAACGCCGCGCTCGGCGTCGGCGCGCCTTCGTAGGCGTCCGGCGACCACAGATGGAACGGCACGGCGGCGACCTTGAAGCCGAAGCCGATGACGGTCATCACGATCGCGATGATGAGCAACGGATCAAGTCCTTTGCCCGCCAGCGCTGCGGCGATTTGGTGCAGGTTCGTCGAGCCGGACAATCCGTAAATCAAACTCAAGCCGAACAGCGTGAACGCCGCCGCCATGCCGCCGAACAAAAAGTATTTCAACGCGGCCTCGGCGGACTTGAGATTGTGCTTATTGAACGCGGTCAGGATGTAGAGGGAGAGGCTGGTGAGTTCGAGCGCGACGAACACCATCAGCACGTCCTCCGCGCTGACGAGGAACATCATGCCGACCGTCGCGAACAGGATGAGCGCGAGATATTCGCCGACGTGCGTGGTGAAATCGGATTCGATGGAGATGAGCACGGCGAAGATCGTCAGCGCGAGCAGACAGATTTTCACGAGTTGCGTCAGCGGGTCAACGACGAGCATCCCGGCAAAGGCATTTTCGTGCGCGGGCATCACGAGCATCCACGCGATGGCCGCCGCGCAACCGACGCACGCGATCAGCCCGCCGATGATGAAGCGATAGCGCGTCTCCAACCCGCGCATCGAGGTCAGGTCGATCGCCAGCACCACGAGCGCGGTGAGCACCACGATGGTTTCGGGCAAGGCGAGGCGGAGCAATTCGAGGTAGCTCATTGCGCGCCTCCTTTCCGCAGCCAGTCGAAGAGCGGCGAATCAAAACTCGGCACGATTACGTCCAGCAGGATTCGCGGGTAAAGCCCGACGAGTAACGCAAAGCCGATCATCATCACCGCGCCGATGCGTTCAGAAACAGAAATCGGTTCGAGCGGATGATGTTCGTCGTGCGCGTTTTCGGTCGCGGCTTCCACCTCGCCGAAAAACGCCAGTTGCATCGCGCGAAGTGTGTAAGCCACGCCGACCAGAATGCCTACGCCCGAAATCACCGCGAGCGTCGGGAAAGCTTTCCACGCGCCGATGAGCACCTGCAATTCCGCCACGAACCCGCTGAAGCCCGGCAAGCCTATTGAGGCCGCGCCCGCGATGACGAACGTCACCGCCGCGAACGGCATCGCCTTCGCGAGATTCATTCCCTCCAGCACCGACAGTTCGCGCGAGTGCGTCCGCGCATAAACCATCCGCCCCACCACCGCGAACAGCAGCCCCGCGATGATGCCGTGCGAAAACATCTGCAACACCGCGCCGGTCAAACCAATCGTGTTCAGCGTCGCCAAACCCAGCATCACGAAACCCATGTGGCTCACGCTCGAATAGCCGATGACGAATTTGAAATCCTTTTGCACCAGCGCCACCATCGCGCCATACACGATGCCGATGACGGCCAGCGCGGCGATCCACATTTTCCATTCTTCCATGCCCGCCGGAAACAACGTCATCGCCACGCGCAAGCAGCCGTAAGCGCCCAGCTTCATCACCACGCCCGCGAGCAACATCGAAGCCGCCGTCGGCGCGGCGACGTGACCGGTCGGCGCCCAGGTGTGGAACGGCCACATACCGGCGAGAATCGCGAAGCCCACGAACACCAGCGGGAACGCCCACATCTGGAACGCGTGCGGGAACGGAAATTTCGCCAGCTCCAGCAGGTTCATCGTGTGCGCGCCGGACACGACATACGCAGCGATGAGGCCGACGAACACCATCGCGCTGCCGACGAACGAGTAGAGCGCCAGCTTCATCGCACCGTATTCCTTGCGCGTCGAACCCCAGATGGCGATGAGAAAATATTTCGGCACGATGGCGATCTCGTAGAACACGAACAGCAGCAGCAGATCGAAACTCAGGAACACGCCATACACGCCGCCGATGAGCGCGAGGTAGAACGCAAAAAATTCCTTCGCGCGGTGCTCGACGTTCCACGAGAAAAGAATCCCGCCCACCGCCGCCAAACCCGTGAGCAACACAAGCGTCAGGCTGATGCCATCCGCCGCGAGATGAAACTCCAGTCCGAGCGACGGAATCCACGGCAGCTTAGCGACCGTGACTGTCTCGCCCGCCTTGAACGAGAAGAAACCCGCGAGCGCGACGAGCAAACCCAGCACCGCTGTGAGCAGCGCGACCTTGCGCGCCGCCGCTGCGTTGCCTTTCGGCAGGAGCATCAGCACCAGCACGCCGAGAAATGAGATATAAATCGTCCAGGCTAACATTGTTAATAATTGAAATGCCGAGGATATTTTTTTGATGCCTGCGTAATTAGGCTTCCGGGAATTGAGCGAAGGATGCGCCGAGTATCCGAAAGGTCTTGAGGACTTACGTGCTTAACTTCGTTACGGTCTGTCCAGCGATGAGAAATCTTGTGTCGCCTATCAATCAAGTCGTTCGCGGTTTTAATATCCTTTTCAGAGTGTTTCAGTTCGTATGCTTCCGTCAAAAAATCCATCCGCTCACAGAACGGTGTGTGGTCAAACCTGTCTACCTCTGCGACAACCACCTTTTGAAAGAATTTACTACTTCTCCACACCTCGACATTATCTGAAAAGATTTCTCGAAGGTTCTCTTGTTTGCCGGATTTAGCAAAAGCACGGCGAGGTTCAGCGCGAATCAACGCCTCGTAGAACTCTTTGAGATAGCTCTCAAACAAGGCGACCAATAAAAGCAGTTCACTCTTGTTTAGATCGTCAGGAACGTATTGCTCCTGATAAAGCTCTCGATTCTCCCCGCCCCACTTCTTAATCAAACGCTTCTTACCAGACTGCTTCACGCTTTCAATAATTTCTGCTTCAACCCCTAATTCAGAAGCTTTCTTCAGACCTAATTCGAGTCTGGATGATTCTGTCGTGCGCTTCATGACAAAAAATTCTTTGGCGCGCGCTTGAGATAGCTTCTGAAACGAATAGCGAAGAAACTCAAATTGAGTTTCCATCTGACCTAAGCTTTCCTGATATGGTAGATATCTAAACATTGGCTAAAATTTCAATTGCTCCACCATCCGCACGACGGTCGCGTTGACGACGCCGAGCACGAGTTGCGGGTTGAGGCC
>JBJOPC010000273.1:0-8590 GCA_046050965.1 Verrucomicrobiota bacterium
TGCCCGCGCCCGGCTACATCCTCGCGCTGCTGCTCACGGGAATTTTCACGCTCGCGACGTGGCTGCAACCGCACGCGCTCACCTTCAACCAATCGCGCAAACAATCCGACAATCTCCTCGCTCGCACGCTCGGCGACGCCCGCCGGATGTTCGCCACCCATTTTTTCGTCAAGGCCGACGTGTATTTTCACAGCGGCTATTATCCCGGCATTTTCGACGAAGGTCGCACCAACGAGACGCATATCGCCGAGCAACAGGCCAAAGTCAGCACCCCGGGCAAGGAGTCAGCCGAAGATGAAATCAGCTTTCTCGGCCCACCGCGCGATTGGATCGAGAAATTCGGCCGGAATTTTTTCAACACCGAACACACCGAGTTGAGCGACGCCAAAGTCGGCGAGATGCTGCCGTGGCTGCGCGTCGCCGCCGAACTCGACCCGCAACGCGTGGAGACCTACACCGTCGGCGCGTTTTGGCTGCGCATGAAGCTCAAAAAAGTTGACGAGGCGGAAGCGTTTCTCCGCGACGGCCTGCGGGAAAATCCCGACAGCTTTGAAATCCTGTTTGAACTCGGACGCCTCTACGCCGAAGACCGCCACGACAACCTCCGCGCCCGCAATCTGCTCGAACTCGCGAATCGCAAATTGCTCGCCAGCGAAAAGGCCACGGCCACGTTTGACCTCGTGACGACGCGGCAAATTCTGCTCACGCTCGCCCGCGTGGAAGAGGCGGAACAGAATTATTTGCCAGCCATCCGCCACCTTGAACAGCTCATTGAAGTCGTCCCCGCCGAAGCCGCCGCGACGAAGGCCGAGTTGCGCGTGCAAGTCGCCGAACTGCGCGCGAAGGTGAAATAGTGGCGCGGGCATCCGCCTGCGCGAACGGAAATAAAAAACGCCGCCCGATTTGGGCGGCGTTTTGGTTTTGCGCGGAGCAAAAATTATTTCGCAGCAGGCGCGTTGGTCGCAGCGGAGGCTTCGGCTTTGACCGCCGTTTCCGCTTTGGCCGGGAACGAGAGCAAACCATTCGTGGGCGCAGCGGGTGCAGCAGCAGGCGCAGCTTGCGGCGCGGGAGCCACGGCTTTCGGCACATCCAGCACGGGCTTGATGACCGACTTCTGCGCGAACGCACGGTTGTTCAAAATCGCCAGCGTGACAACGAGCAGCAGCATGATGCCAGTCGCCCATTTGGTGATGTTCGTGAGCGCGTTGCCCGCGCCCGCGCCGAACAGCGCGTCGCTCGCGCCGCCGCCGAATGCCAGCCCTGCGCCCGCTTCTTTCTTGGGCAACTGAATCAGCACGAGAAAAATCAGCAACAGGCAATTCAACACCAGTGCCGCCGTCAAAAGTCCGATGATAAAAGTCATAGGTTTGTAAAGTTAAATGGAATTTTTGATGATGTCAGTAAAACTTCTCGCTTCCAACGCTGCGCCACCCACGAGCGCACCGTCCACGTCGGGCTGGCTCATGAGTTCTTTGGCGTTCGCCGGCTTCACGCTGCCGCCGTATTGGATGCGGACGCGTTTGGCCGTGGCGTCGTCGAACATCGCCGCGAGCAAGCTGCGGATGAACGCGTGGGCGTCCTGCGCCTGCTGCGTCGTGGCGGTCTTGCCCGTGCCGATGGCCCAGACGGGTTCGTAGGCGACAACGGTTTCGACCATCTGTTCCTTCGTGAGTCCGGCGAGACTGCCGTGAATCTGCGTTTGCAAAACGCGTTCCATCTGGCCGCTCTCGCGTTCGGCGAGCGTTTCGCCCACGCACACAATCGGCTTCAACGCCGCGCCATGGACGGCCAACGCCTTCTTCGCGATGAGCGCGTCGGATTCGTTCTGGAACAACCGCCGTTCGCTGTGACCAAGAATAACGTAGCGCACGGAAAATTCCTTCAACATCGGCGCGGCAATTTCGCCGGTGTAAGCACCGCCGCCGTGCTCGCTCATGTTCTGCGCGCCGAGGCGGAGGTTGGAATCGAGGATGGCCTTGCTGACTTCGCTCAACGCGGTGAAGGGCGGGCAGACGACGATGTCCACTTCCTTCACGGCAGCGAGGTCGCGCTTGAGGTCAGTCACGAGCGCGAGCGCTTCGGCGACCGTCTTGTTCATTTTCCAGTTACCCGCGATGATGAGTTTGCGTTCTTTGTTCATTTGTAAAAGTGAATTGCTAAAAGCATAAGCCCCACAGGAAGAAGAATTGAGCCAATAATTCGAACTCGCTTTCTATCTCTTGCAGCCTGTTCTAGGGTCTTGGTGTGATAATACCATTGAGGGTAAAAAAGAGCAGAAGCTCCGTATCCAGCGATTATTAGGGCAAAAATAAGTCCTATCGGATCTTTCATCTCTTTGGTTCTTGATGTCGTTTTTGTTTTGTTCGCGGATTATTTTTCGGAAAGAGCCGCCACGCCCGGCAGCTCCGCGCCTTCGAGAAATTCCAAGCTCGCGCCGCCGCCGGTGCTCATAAAAGTAACCTTGTCACCGAGACCCGCCTTGTTGATGGCCTTCACGCTGTCGCCGCCGCCGATGATGCTTTTTGCGCCGTGCTTTTGCGTGGCGTCCACCACGGCCTGCGCGACCGCGTTCGTGCCAGCGGCGAACCGCGCGTCCTCGAACATCCCCATCGGGCCGTTCCACAAAACCGTCTTCGCGCCGCGCACAATCTCGGTATAACGCGCCGCTGTCGCCGGGCCGACATCGAAACCTTCCGCGTCGTCAGGAATGTCGCCGCTCACCGTGCGGACGTTCGTGAGGTCGAACACGGGCTTGCCCTTCTTGTTCAACTTGCCGGAGTCCACGGGCGTCGCCACGACCGTGTCGGTCGGGAGTTGGAAATTCACTTTGCGCGCCTTCGCCTTGGCTTCGGCGGCGAGCGCGGTCGGTTTGTGGTCAGGTTCGATGAGCGACTTGCCGGTCTTGCCGCCGTTCGCCAGCTTGAACGTGTAAGCCATCGCGCCGCCAATCAAAATCGTATCGGCCTTCTCCAGCAAACGGTCAATGACCTTAATCTTGTCCGAAACTTTCGCGCCGCCGAGAATCACGACGAACGGACGCGCCGGATTTTCCAACTCGTCGCCAAGAAATTTTAACTCACGCTCCATGAGCAGCCCCGCCGCGCATTTGCCGCCGCGTGCGGCCACGACTTTGGCCACGCCCGCCGTGCTGGCGTGTGCGCGATGCGCCGCGCCGAACGCGTCGTTGACGTAGGCGTCCGCGACCTTCGCCAGCTTTTCGGCGAACGCGGGGTCGTTGGCTTCCTCTTCGTTGTAGTAACGGACGTTTTCCAGAACCAAAATGTCGCCGGGCTGCAACGCGTCTGCCGTCTTCTCGACCTTCTCGCCGATGCAATCGTCCACGAAGGCCACCGGGCGACCGACCATTTCCGCGAGCCGCGCGGCCACGGGACGCAGCGACATCGTCGCCTCGCGTTGGCCCTTCGGACGGCCGAGGTGAGCGGCCAAAATAATCTTCGCGCCTTTCTCGATGAGCAGGCGGAGCGTGGGCAAAGTTTCTTTGATGCGCGTCTCGTCGGTGATGACCATGGCGCCGTTTTTTTCTTCCAGCGGCACGTTGTAATCCACGCGGACAAAAACTTTTTTGCCGCGCACGTCGAGGTCTTTGACAGTCAATTTAGCCATATAAAATAGGCGCAGAAGATAGCCGTCGCGCGACGTGAGTCAATGCGCGGCTTGGGTGGATCGCGGTTGTCGCTACGGTAGCGCGAGGATTTCTGCGCGCAGGCGACCGACGAATTGTTGTGGCAGATTTTGATCGAGCGAACCGGGCTCCATTTTCTCCGGCGCGATGTGGCCATCACAGAACGCGACGTTCGCCTTTTGCGCGTGGCGAAAGTGCGCGGTGGCTTCGCTGCGGTTGGTGTGGACGTAGAAAAATTCTTCGAGCATGGGATTCTCTGGCGAGGCGGGCGCGAGGAATGTGTTGACCTGCGCGGCGTCCGCGAACAGCACGGTGGCCGACGGGTGCGCGACGCGGGCGAACGCGACAGGCGGTTGGCTGGGCGCGGCGGCGAGCGAGAGGTTCACGCCGTAACCGTAGGTTTTCGTCGTTGCCTTGAGTTTGAACGTGGCGAGGGCGTCGTTGAGTGACGGGCAGGTTTCGACGCCGTGGCCTTGCAAATATTTCCAGAGTGCGCCGGTGGTGGCATCGAACGCTCGCTCGCCTTCCTCGCCCGCGCTGAGCCAGCCGAACCAATAAAGTTGTCCGCCGTTCGTCGCGCCGGAGTTGTAGCGGAAACATTCGCCGGAGTTGTCGTCGCCATACATCTGCGCGGCAAAGGCGAGTTGACGCAAATTGGAAACGCAGCGGATGCGTTGCGCGGAGTCCTTGCTGCGCGCGAGCGCGGGCAACAGCAGCCCGGCGAGAATGGCGATGATGGCGATGACGACCAGCAGCTCGATGAGGGTGAAGGCAGTTTTGAGTTTTGAGTTTTGAGTTTTGAGTTGTTCTGCCGCGAAAGCGTTCACGCAGTTTTTGCAAATGCAGGCGCGACCGCGCAGCTCGTCTGGCACACGCGCGAGCAGCTCGCCGGGGATGACGACACGTTCGCACCAGCAGGGCAAGCTGCGCGTGGCGGGCGCGCACTGGCCGCAGGCGTTCGGCTGGCCGCAGAGCGGGCATTGGCTGGCGCAGGTTCCTTCGCAACTCATGGTCGTTCGGCGCGGACGCGGTAAAAAGTTTTCGCGGACGGCGCGTTGGTGTCGGTCAAAAATAAATTCGTCCCGCTGCCGCTCGCGCTGGGCGACGCGCTTGTCCACGCGGCAAAATCTGCCGTGCGTTCCAGCGTGTAAATGAAATTGGTGCGGCTGATGAACTGCGCTTGCCAAGAATTGTTCGTCTTCGTCACGGAAAAATTCTGCACGGCGGGCGGCGGCGTGGTGACGGTGATGTTGTCTACGAAGCCGTGGGCGAGCAGCGAATCAGCCGTGCCGGTATCCGTCCAATTGTTGATGGCAAAGTGGTCGAGACGGAAATCGCGTGTGGCGGTGGTGGGCAAAATGATGTCCGGCACACCGCCGTAAGCCACGCCGTTGCGCGTGACGCTCGTGGTGAGTGTGTGGGTGGCGGCGGTGAAATTCATGGTCACGCGGAATTGCGCGCCGGGATCAAGCCGTTGGTTAAGGCCGTTGGCATCGTAAAAATAGGAGTTGTTAGTGCAAATGAACACGGGCGAAAAGCTGTCCACGATGGCGCCAGCAGCGGCGAAGTGGGCGAACTCGCAGACGTTGCGCGCGCCGTGCGTGGCGTTGACGCCGCCGCCGCGCCACACGGCGGGGTTCGTGGCGTTGACGAGATTCACGAGGCCGACCGCGACGGGCATGGCGTTGGGTTTGTTTGTGGCGACGCCGACGGCGAGGTCGGTGAGTTGCAAATCAAAGGCGAAGGTGAAGTCGTCCGGCTTGGCGAGAATGGTGTCGAAGGAGCGCGCGAAAAAACTATTCGAGCGCGAGGAGTCCCAGGTGACCGCAAGGTTTTGGTTGGTGGAATCCCAGCGGAACAGATTGGTGTCGCCGAAAATTTGCCAGCCGTGGGTGAGCGGGTTGGTGGAAAAGTTTTCCGTCCACGTCGCGGCGGTGAGCGGGGCGGCGGCGAGGAATAGCCAATAGCCAATGGTCGATAGCCAAGTCAGCGCGCGATTCACCGGTTGGCCTCCTTAGTTTCCGTGAACGGGCGATGCCGACAGCCGTTGCCGCAGCAGTAGCCGCGTCGCAAATGATGCGCTTCGGTGAAGACCATCAGGCCGCGCTCGAAATAAAATTCGTCTGCGAGTGGCGTTGCGGTTTGGAGTGCGCGGGCATGACCGCGCTTTGTCACTGGGAGATAGGTCTCCCAGTGACAAAGCGGCGACGTGTCGCCGCAGTCCACAGGGGAAACGTGCGGCGAGAGTTGGTCAGCGGTTGAATTCATCGAAGTCAGCGGAGCCGCCGCGCGAACGCGACGACTCCGCGAGTGCGAATTTATTTTAATGCCGACGACCGCCGAAGAGCGTCACGGGATTCGTGAAGCCGCTGGAATAGTAGAGGCCGCTGGCGTTGGTTTTAATCCAACTCACTTCGCCGGTGAGCTTGAGCGTGGGCTGGTTGGTGAACGTCACCCAGCCGAGCAGCGCGCCTTGGCCGGCGTAGAGCGGTGCGTAGAGCGGCCAGTGGCCGTCTTTGGAAAGCCCGGTGGCTTGCACGAGCGCGGCGGCGTCGGACAACGTGCCGGAGAGCGCGACCGCGCCGTTGGTGCGAACAATGACTTTGCCTTGCGAACCGTAGCTGGGCGCGTCATCGCCGTTGCTGTCGCCGAACAAGGTGAAGGTATATTCGCCGAGTTGCGGGGCGACGTTCGCGGCGCTGAACACCGCGCGGTCGCCGAGCAACGGCGCGGTCCAAGTGCCGTCGGTCACGGTGCCGGTGACTTGGTCGGCAGCAGCGAGCAACTGGAGATTCACGGTCAACGAAGTTTTGCCCGCGCGCGCGATGGTGGCGGTGGCGGTGTGGTTGGACGCGAAAATTCCGCCGAGCGGGTAGCTGCCGCCTTCGATGAGAATTTTTCCGGTGAACGTCCGCAATTTCGCCGACGCGATGGCAAAATTAAAATAGCCGGAGCTGCCGAAATTCACGGCGTTGGTCTCGAAGAACAAACCGTTGTAGCTCGCCGCAGGCACGGGTTTGGTGAATGTGACCGTGCTGCTTGTGACCGCGCCGGACGCGCTGGTGACGACGACGAAATAATTGCCTGCGTTCGCCGTGGTGAGCGACGCGGCGTTCGCTCCGGGAATCAAATGGCCGTTGTAGAACCATTGATAATTCACGGCAGTGCTGTTCACGACGGTGACGGTGAAGGTCGCGCTCGCGTTGTTGGCGGCGTTCGTCGTCGTCACGCTGGCGGGTTGCGCGGTGATGACGGGCGCGACGGACGCGAGGGCGTCAATTTCCACTTTGCCGCTGATGACTTCGATGCGGACGTAGCGGATGCTGGCGAGCGAAACGGGATTGCCGCTGCCGTCCTGCGCCCACGAAATGTCAAAACCCGCGCCGCCGCCGGAACCGGCGTAGAGCGAGCGGATGCCTGCGAGCGTTGCCCCGGCGAAACTGTCGCCGGTGAGCGCGGGGTTCACGGGAAGTTGCGCGTTGCCGGTTCCGTCGGGCGGAAACAAATTGTCCACTTGCGGCGCGAGGTTGGTGTTGAGCAGGAAAAAGTTCGTCCCGTCCGCGCTCACGGAGACGCGGGACAAACCGTTGTTGTTCGCGAAGAGCGAGCCGTCCGTGGCGGGTTCGCCGACGAAGGTGAACGTGCCGAAATCAAAATCGTTCGTGATGATGAAACCGGAGTTGCCGAACACGACGAAGTCGAGGCCGAACGCGTTGCTCGCGCTGTTCGCCACGGGCGCGGCGAAGCGCAGCGTGAGCGAACCGCCCGCGCCTAGGGATACGATTTGGTCTGTGCCGTAGGGCGGGTCAAAGGGGTCGGTGTTGTCGAAGTAGGGATTCACGACGGACGGCGCGCCGGTGGCGACCGAGGCGTCATTGGTGTAGCCCGCGCTCGCGCCGGTTCCGGGCGAGTAGCTGACGACGGTGGTGGCGAATTGCGCGCGCGTGTTAAGTGCGAGCGACGTGAAGAACAAGCCGGCGAGTGCCAGCGATTGGATTTTTTTCATGTTACTGATCTGTCAATTTGACCGGCGGAAAATAATTTTTCCCGACGGACGGTTGGGGTTGAGAGACCAGCGCAGAGCCTGAAAACAACAAAGCCTTCAAGCTCCGCAAAAGGGGAATGAAGGCATTCAACAATGCCGCCGAAAACAGATCGGCGGCCTGGCCTCATCCTTCTCTTGGCGGAGAAGTTGGCCGTCCTCGCGGACGACCGGACGAGCACGAGCAGACCGATATACTGACTCCGGGTTTCATCCTCGCTTCCGCCTTCCCGCGCTTTCGCAGTGGCTGTTGGAAGTTTGTAGCCCGTCACAGTGGCGCAACCGTCGCCGAATCTCACGGCGTTCCCTGTCATCTGTTCGTGTTCAAAACTGAACTATCAAAGAACGCGCAGAGTAAGGCGACGCGTGGAAAAATTTGCAAGCGACAATTTGGCGACGCAACGCAAACGCAAGCGGGCGCGAGAAAATATTTTTCCCAAACGGTGCGGCGCGGGAAATTCAAGCCGCCGCCGTTTGCGGTTTATTACTTTTGCCGGTGAGCCACGCCCACGCCGCGCGCAGCCCGATGGGACGCACGCCTGCAAAGCCGTAGATGCTCACGAGTTGCTCTTCGTGCGAGCGGTAACGCGGCGGCAACAGGATGGTGCTGCGCGTGTCATCGCCCTCGAGTTGCAAAATCTCGGAGAAAAACCAGCCTTGGCCAACGCAATATTCACCGGGTAATTCCAGTGTGCGCTCCGGCAACACGAGCCACGGGCGATATTTCAAAACGAGTTTGCCCGCCGCGTCACGCGTGAGCTGGCCGTAGGTGCGGGACGGCACGCCTTTGATTTTGCGCGCGAGGAAAAGTTTGTTCGCCACCGCATCCGGCGTGAAGCGGCGCTTGCGGAACGTGATAAAATCCCACACGAACACGAGCCCGAAATGCGAGAGCCGCAGCGACC